>JAUZOH010000106.1 GCA_030706565.1 Bacteroidota bacterium
CAATGAAAGAACCAGCAGTCCGGCAGCATCTTCATCTCTTTTCGGCAGAATAACCGAAAGTTCGTAACGACCGGTAGCCATGACGGATAAAATTCCAACAATACTGGTAAAAAGGGCCAAGGTCCCAAAATCGGAAGGTTGATAAAGACGAGTCAATACAGGATAAGCAAGTAAAGGAATTATCTGGGCAACAACATTCCCGGAAAATAAGGTAATTATATTCCTGAAAAATTCGCTGTCTTTATATTGCCGTATTTTATTTGCCAGATATGACATTCAATCAAAACTGCCTTCCTCTTTATAAAATAAAAAGCTATCTCCTGCAACAATCAGCAAAAGATAGCTTAAAAATATTATAAAAATGTTTTATTCAGAAATACTTTCGAGCAATACCTCAAGAATTTTCTTGGCAGCAACAGAGACAGGAGTCCCGGGGCCAAAAATCCCAACCACTCCGGCTTTATAAAGGAAATCATAATCCTGGACAGGGATAACCCCACCGGCAATAACCATGATATCCTCACGGCCAAGTTTCTTTAATTCTTCAATTACCTGAGGAATCAATGTTTTATGACCGGCAGCAAGACTTGAAACGCCAAGTACATGAACATCATTTTCGACAGCCTGTTTAGCTGCTTCAGCTGGAGTCTGGAACAAGGGTCCCATATCCACATCGAAACCCATATCGGCATAACCGGTAGCAACAACTTTAGCGCCACGGTCGTGTCCGTCCTGTCCCATTTTTGCGATCATAATACGGGGCTGACGTCCGGCAAGTTTTGCAAAACGGGCAGCCATTTCACGTGCCTCTTTAAAAGAAGCATCGTCTTTTGATTCGGATAAATAAACTCCAGATATTGAACGTATCACTGCTTTATACCTCCCTGCTACTTTTTCAATGGCTTCGGAAATTTCTCCCAAAGAAGCTCTTTTTTTAGCTGCATCTATTGATAATTCAAGTAAATTGCCTTTACCGCTCCGGCATGCTTCTGTAATGGCATCAAGAGCAGCCTGTACTTCAGCCCCATTTCTTTCAGCTCTCAGTTTTTTCAAACGGTTGATCTGAGCTTCGCGAACGGCAGTATTATCAATTTCAAGAATATCAATGGGAGCTTCCTTTTCCAATTTATATTTATTAACTCCTACAATCACGTCCTTGCCTGAATCAATTCTGGCCTGCTTACGGGCAGATGCTTCTTCAATTCTCATCTTCGGCACTCCCGTTTCAATAGCCTTAGCCATACCGCCTAATTTTTCAATTTCCTGTATGTGTTCCCAGGCTTTATGGGCAATTTCATTGGTCAGATATTCAACATAATAAGAACCGGCCCAGGGATCAATGGAACGGCAGATATTGGTTTCTTCCTGAAGATATATTTGGGTATTGCGGGCAATACGGGCAGAGAAATCAGTAGGCAATGCAATGGCTTCATCCAAGGCATTGGTATGAAGGGATTGGGTATGCCCCATTGAAGCAGCCATTGCTTCAATGCAGGTACGGGTGACATTATTATATGGATCCTGCTCGGTGAGGCTCCATCCTGATGTCTGCGAATGGGTACGCAATGACATGGACTTAGGGTTCTTGGGATTAAACTGTCTTACAATTTTAGCCCAGAGCATACGGGCAGCCCTCATCTTTGCAATTTCCATGAAATGATTCATCCCTATCCCCCAGAAGAAGGATAACCGTGGAGCAAAAGTATCTATATCCATTCCGGCATTAATCCCGGTACGTAAATATTCAAGTCCGTCGGCAAGGGTATAGGCAAGCTCAATATCAGCTGTTGCACCGGCTTCCTGCATGTGATAACCGGAAATACTGATGGAATTGAACTTGGGCATATTCTTGGAAGTGAATTCAAAAATATCGGCTATAATTTTCATAGACATGGCCGGCGGGTAAATATAGGTATTCCTCACCATGAATTCCTTAAGGATATCATTCTGTATGGTCCCGCTAAGCTGATCGAGTGTGGCACCCTGTTCCAGGGCGGCAACTACGTAAAAAGCCAATACAGGAAGCACAGCACCATTCATGGTCATTGATACAGACATTTTGTCGAGGGGTATCTGGTCGAACAAAATTTTCATATCCAGAATAGAATCAATGGCCACACCAGCCTTACCAACATCGCCAACTACGCGCGGATGATCTGAGTCGTATCCTCTGTGCGTTGCCAAATCAAAAGCTACGGACAATCCTTTTTGTCCGGCTGCCAAATTACGGCGATAAAAGGCATTTGATTCTTCTGCAGTTGAGAACCCTGCATATTGACGGATAGTCCATGGACGCATTACATACATTGTGCTGTAAGGCCCCCTTAAAAAAGGAGCAAGGCCTGCAGCATAATTCAAATGCTCCATCCCTATTAAATCATCTTCAGTATAAACCGGTTTTAAAGGAATTTGCTCAGGAGAGATAAAATCTTTTTTAACATGATTTTTCTTCTCCCATTCTTTTCCGGAAAGATTTGATTTCCCGTTTTCCTCTTTGAAATTTATATGATTGAAATCTGGTCGCATTTTATATTTTTTTATTGCAAACTTTATTGTGGCGGATAGTACCTGCCGATCTATAATATACCCAGTTCTTTTTGATATTCCCTGAGAACCTCCAGTGCATTGGTTTTGATATGAACAAAATGAGTGATTCCAATGCCTTTAAGCTGTTCAATACTGTTGGCAGGATAACCGGCAACAGTTACAATTGATTTGCCGTTAAGCTTTTCGAAAACGGCCGGGGCCACTGTGGCGTATTCGTCATCAGAACTGCAGATAACGGTTATATCAGCCTGGGCATCAAGGGCAGCTTTCACACCGTCGTCAACAGTTGCAAATCCGGGATTGTCTATAACCTTGAAACCTGCACAGGCAAAATAATTTAACGAAAAACCAGCGCGGGCTTTCCGCATCACAGGATTGCCAATGGTCAATAAAAATACCACAGGCTTCTTACCACTGAACTTTTCGGTTTTCAGACGCAAGGCTTCAAATTCTGCAGCAAGACGTAAGGGTTTTAACGGCCTGACGACATCCCCTTTTGAAGAAGGGAAAATATTATAAACTGTTTCATCCGTATCGTTGGAGGAAATTTCTTTTATATTGGGATATTGGTTTGTACCCACCAACACTTCCCGGCGTTGGTTTACAAGTGTAGTCCGCTTTTGTGCTGTTGCTTCAATCTTATCCTGAATAAAACCGGCTTTAAATGCAGCGAAATATCCGCCTTTACTTTCAACCTCTTTAAAAAGGTCCCAGGCCATTTCTGCAATATTTGCCGTAAGGTTTTCTATATAATAGGAACCGGCTGCAGGATCAGTAATCTTGTCAAAATGAGATTCTTCCTTTAGTATAATCTGGGTATTGCGGGCAATATGTTCTGAAAATTCCGAAGGCTTCTTAAAAGCCCCGTCGAAAAGCAGAACTGTCAATGAATCCACACCGCCTATAACAGCAGACATGGCTTCAGTTGTGCTTCTTAGCATATTTACATACGGGTCAAATAAAGTCTGATTTAACCTGCTGGTTACGCCATGAACATGCATTTGAGCCAAATCAGCGGGGCATTTATAGGCCTTAACTATGGTTGACCATAAAAGCCGGGCAGCCCTTAACTTGGCAATTTCCATAAAATAGCTGGTTCCAATGTTAAATTTGAATGCTATTCTCGGAACAAGCTTTTCTGGCTTCATGCCTTTTCCGGTAAGAAAATTGATGTACTCGCTACCCATGGCCAGCGAGAAAGCCAATTCTTCGACAATTGATGCACCCGCATTGGCAAAAATATTCCCATGTACGGTTAAAACCTTCAGATCTTCAGACATCTTGGCAGAATGTTCCATTGCGGCCAAGATATTTGCATGGTCTTCATCTTCCGAATCATAAAATCCCCCGGTCTGGGTTAATTTCCCCAAGGGATCGAATTCAATAAAACCATTCAGGTGTTTGGATAAATGCCTGGTTTCTTTAAGAAGATTCAGGAATGGGGTGGGATTTCCGGGAAGTCTGAAATTGAGTTGGATGTTTTGGGTATTGATACCCTGGAGAAGTTGCTGAAGTTGATCAATTTTGTCTATCGCTTTGCCATCCTGATTGAAGTTAAATGTTATTGCGGTAACTCCTTTGCTTATGAGTTGCAAAGCTTTCAGATTGGCATCTTTAAAATCAGTAACTTGAACTTCCTGACAGATGTTCCACTGGTTTTTGATTTTATTCCCTCTCACATAAGGGAAAGTACCGGGTTGTTTTTGCAGAAATTTAAGATCGTGTAAATCTTCTTCCCGGTAATATGGTTTAACTTTAAATCCTTCGGGAGAATTCCATACCAGTTTCTTTTCATAATCAGCGCCCTTTAAATCTTTTTCAATGGCCGCTTCCCATTCTGAGGTAGAAACAGGGGGGAATTCTTTAAAAAGCAACTGTTCTTCTTTTTTTGAGGTCATAATTAATCAAATAAAGTTTGGGCAAAAGTAAACTTTTTTCAATATAAAAAAAAGCCGAAGAAAGGCCCTTTTAACGAAGCACTTATAAAATGAACTACTATTTATGCTCCAATCACTAATTGAAATAGAATAAAACCCTTAACTATGGCCTTTTATACGAGATTGTCACTTTCAACAAACAGAATAATTCTGTTTCCTTCACCTTAACCAACAGCTAAGATTATTTATTCAATCATCATTTTGCATTGCAATCTGGCTGCCAGCTGCCCACAGGCTGCATTTATATCTTTCCCACGGCTTTGACGAATATTTACTACCAGATTCCGGCTTTCCAGGTAGGCCGTAAACATCCTCACATTTGCTTCAGGAGAACGTTCGAAACCACTACCCTCAACCGGATTGTATTCTATTAAATTGACCTTGCAAGGTATATTCCGGCAAAATGCAGCCAGCTCTTTTGCATCATTCAGGGTATCGTTAAAATCCTTCAGCAACAAATATTCAAAAGTGATGCGGGCCCCTGTTTTTTGATAAAAATATTTTAAGGCATCTGTAAGTTCTCTTAAAGGATTGGCCTTGGAAACCGGCATAATGCTGTTCCTTTTAAGTTGATTGGCCACATGTAAAGATACTGCCAGATTAAATTTAACATTATCATTTGCCAGTTGTTTTATTCCAGAGGTGATACCGGAAGTAGAAAGCGTAATCCGTTTTGGGGAAATGCCCAGGCCATCTTCAGTGGTGATATAATAAATAGCTTTTTTTACATTTTCATAATTCAGTAAGGGTTCCCCCATTCCCATCATCACAATATTTGAAAGGGGTTGTCCAAATTTTTCGAAAGCCAACCTGCGTAAAAGTGCGACCTGATCATATATCTCGTCGTGCCGCAAATCCCTTTTGAGTTTCATCTGTCCGGTAGCACAAAAATGGCAACCTAAGGCACATCCCACCTGCGACGAGATACAAGCAGTAATCCTTGAATCAGCCGGTATTAAAACACCTTCTGTAATTAATCCGTCAAACAGCTCAAAAGCAATTTTCAGGGTATTATCGTCACTCGTTTGTATTTCTGCTATTTTCACAGCACGAATTACAAAATGTTCTTCCAGTTTTTTCCTCAAATCAACAGAAAGATTGGACATCTCATCAAAAGAAGAAGCCGATTTTTCCCAAAGCCATGCATTAATCTGCCTGGCCCTGTACTCCTTTTCTCCGATCGACAAAATAAAATCAACAATCTGACCGGCGGAAAGATTGCGAATATCAATTTTTTGTATTTCTTTTTCCATGGTGCAAAATTACGCTTTTTTTCCGATTTCTTGTTAATATCCAAATACTGTTGTAATTAACGTTGAATCTATTATAACTTATTGATTATAAGCACATCAGTCCAACAACGCGATTTTTGTAACATTCGCCATACTTGGAAAATGCTATCCTTTACAATATTTTTGCGAATCGTCGGTTTTAACATTAGTATATTTTTCCCCGGTTAATTATATAATAAATTGTGAATTTTATATTAAATTTTTCTTCTATCTTTGAAAATGTTCATCACAGTGATAGGGGAAAAAATAATTTTCTCCGGGAATAAATGATTAATGAGACAAATAGCTACAACTAGTATATCCTTATTTTGAAACAAAATTTTACAATTCAGACATAACATGAAAAAATTTTTCTCTCTGCTTGCAATTATACTACTTACGTTTCGCCCTGGAATAGCCGATGAAGGAATGTGGCTGCTGCCCTTGATTCAGCAGCTGAACATGAATAAAATGAAAGAGATGGGCCTCAGGCTTAATGCCGAGGACATTTATAGTGTCAATCACTCGAGCCTGAAAGATGCAGTGGTTATTTTTGGAAGCGGATGTACCGGTGAAATTGTTTCCCAACAGGGTCTTTTATTGACCAATCATCATTGCGGTTTTGAATCTGTACAGAGCCACAGTTCTGTTGATCACGATTATCTCACCAACGGTTTTTGGGCCAAAACAAAAGCCGAAGAAATGCCTACTCCTGATTTGACCGTTACTTTCCTGGTTAAAATTGAAGAGGTCACCAATAAAATAAATGCAGCGCTCAAGCCTGGTCTGGATGAATCGGATAGAAAAGAAATCATTAAAAAGGTTAGTGAAGAAATACAAAATAATGCTGTTAAAGGGACACATTATTCTGCCGAGGTAGATGATTTTTTTGGAGGAAATAATTTTTACCTGGTAGTATATGAGAAATTTCTGGATGTTCGTTTTGTAGGAGCACCTCCATCCTCTATTGGAAACTTTGGTAAAGATGCAGATAACTGGACCTGGCCCCGGCATACAGGCGATTTTAGTGTATTCCGTGTTTACTGTGCCCCCGATGGCAGCCCGGCCCCATACTCCAAAAACAATGTTCCGCTAACCCCTAAACATGTTTTCCCCATTTCCCTTAAGGGAGTTGAAAAAAATGATTTCACCATGATCATGGGCTATCCGGGTAGCACCAACCGCTATATGACCTCTTTTGAAGTCAAAGATCTACTTGAAAATGAAAATCCCAACAGAATAAAAATAAGAGGGTTGCGTCAACAGATCCTGATGGATGATATGAATGCAAATCCGCAAATCCGCATCCAATATGCTTCGAAATATCAACAATCAAGCAATTATTGGAAATACTCCATCGGGCAGGACAGAGGGATCAACAACCTTGATGTAATCCGGACCAAGCAGGCATTTGAACATCAGTTTGAACAATGGGTTGCCCAGAATCCCGGCCGGACTAAAGAATATGGACGAACCCTGAAAATGATTGAGGATGCAGTGATTCAGAATAAAGATTACAAAAATGTCATGCAATATCTGGAAGAATCCTTACTGACTTCGGCCGAAGCCATAGGCTTCTCCTTCAATTTCTTTGATTTATATGCCACCCTGAAAAATGAAAAGGACAGCAGTCAGAAAATTTCAAAAATGATTAGTGATACCCGGGAATCAGCAGATAACTTCTTTAAAAATTATAATGCTTCTACGGATAAGAAAGTAACCGCGGCCATGCTGAAAGTTTTTTACGATAATATTTCACCCACTTTCAGGCCCGACTTTTTTACCTTAATAGAAAAAAAATACAAGAAAAATTTCGGGAAATTCACAGAAAACCTATTCAAGAAGTCTATGTTTGTTGATAAAACCAAGATAAGTGCCTTCCTGAACAAACCCAATGTCAAAGAGATTGAGAAAGATCCTGTTATGAGAATAGCTCTTTCCATTTATCAAAAATATTATGAGTGTTATATGTTTTCCAAATCATTCCGAGACAGTTTATCCAAAGCGCAAAGGCTTTATATTAAAGGGATTAGCGAAATGGAAAAAGATAAACCTTTATATCCGGATGCCAACTTCACTATGCGCCTTACATACGGAAGTGTAGGCGATTATTATCCCCGCGATGCCGTTCATTACGACTATTATACCACCCTGGAGGGGGTAATGGAAAAAGAAGATTCCACCAGTCAGGATTTTATCGTTCCTAAGAAATTAAAGGAGCTGTATAAAAACAAGGATTATGGAGAATATGGACAAAACGGAGTCATGCGGGTTGATTTCACAACAAATAATGACATTACCGGTGGAAATTCAGGAAGTCCGGTTTTAAACAGCAATGGCGAACTGGTGGGACTTGCATTCGACGGAAATTGGGAAGCTATGAGCGGGGATATCGTCTATGAAACCTCCCTTCAAAAATGCATTTGTGTAGACATCCGTTATGTCTTGTTTATCATTGATAAATTTGCAGGTGCAAAATATCTTGTTGACGAAATGAATTTAATCCGTTAGGTAGAAATAATATTTAAATGCCTGCAGAAGTAACCATTTATACCGACGGATCGTCAAGAGGAAATCCCGGACCTGGCGGATACGGGGCAGTATTGATTTCAGGGAAATTCAGAAAGGAACTTTCTCAAGGTTATCAACATACAACCAATAACCGTATGGAGTTGATGGGGGTAATAGCTGCCCTGGAAGCATTGAAAAAAGAAAACTGCTCCGTCACTCTGTTCACCGATTCTAAATATGTTGCAGAAGCTGTTGAAAAAAAATGGGTGTTCGGTTGGGAAAAAGTCAATTTCAAAAATAAAAAGAATCCGGATTTGTGGAAAAAATTCCTGGTTTTATACCGGAAACATCAGGTTAAATTTATTTGGGTAAAAGGACATGCCAACAATGTAGAAAACGAGAAATGCGACAGGCTTGCTGTAGCAGCAGCCATGAAACCGGATCTGGCCAAAGATGAAGGATACCTGGAAAATCAGTAAAATTCATCCTTTCTGCCTGGACCTAGAATCAGAAAATAGTTTGGCTTATGAATTTTATAATACTTTATTAAAAAATTTCTAAAATAATTTCTTTAATTTTAAGATCTAAACTATGAGAGAACTAAAATGGAGACAAGCGATATCATTCTATGCTTTAAAGGTAATATAACGCCAGAAGCAATTGAAGGATTATTGGCTAAACTGAAAAAAGAAATACTGGAGCAGGGGAAATTTAAAGTGAACGTTTATAAAAAGCTTTTAACACTTACCATAGAAATCCTTGAAAATATATACAGATATAGTGACTCCATAAATAAAATAAAAAGTCTCACCCACCTTTATATCCCTCGTTTTACCCTATATTTTCATAAGGATGAGTTTACAATCACTGCGTGTAATCCAGTGATTACAGAGGATTATTTTCCCCTTCAACAAAAAATCGACTTTATCAATTCATTGGATAAGACCCATTTTGAGAAATTTTACAGGCAGATCATTGATAACGGACAATTTACCAAGCAGGGAGGTGCAAGTCTGGGACTTTATGAAATAGCCAAAGCTTCCTCTTCAAAACTTGAATATAGTTTTGAAAAAATTAATGATGAATTTGTTTACTTCACACTGCAAACCAAAGTTTTAATTCATTGATTTTATTAAAAGTTTTTTCCGGGTTATAAGGAGTGATTTTTCTATTTACTTTTGTACTCTATAACAGAATTTGCACAAATGTATTTATTTTAAAATGAGGAAGTTAATTAGTTTTTTTATTCAGGGATTTATTTTTGTCGCCCCTTTATGTATTACCGTTTATATACTATTTCTCATCTTTGAATTTTTTGACGGAATACTTCCGTTCAAAATTCCCGGGTTAGGAATTTTAATCATTATTGTTTTTGTTACTTTGCTGGGATTTATCGGCCAGACGATTATTGGACGGCCCATACGATTTGTAATTGAAAGAACAATAGGTAAAGCCCCATTCATTCAGGCGATATACAGTTCTATCAAGGACCTGCTTTCAGCCTTTGTAGGGAAAGAGAAAAAATTTAACCAGCCGGTACTGGTGAAAGTCAACAAAATATCCAACCTCGAAAAAATAGGCTTTATGACCAAAGAGGACTTATCCGATCTGAATATTGAGGATAAGGTAGCCGTATATTTCCCTCATTGCTATGCTGTTTCAGGAGAATTATTCATTGTTCCCAAAGACGATGTTAAGCCACTTGACATCCCTGCTGCAGAAGCCATGAAATTTATTGTTTCAGGGGGTGTGACCAAAGTTTAAATATGACAATATTTTTATTTTTTCGACAATAGATCAATAGTTAATATTGGTCTATTATTTTCCCATCCTCTTTAGAAATTAATAAAAGCTTTGCCCGGCCTGCCTCCAATTTGACAGAATAATCCTTATTTACAAATTTATCTCTAATTGTAAACACCTCGTCTGTGTCCGTTTCCGATTCAAGCAAATACATCCGTGCTTTCTCATAATCAATGGGCCTGATCAAAATTCCAGGATTAGAACAATCTGTGACAAACTCAGAAGTAATATTTCCTTTCTTTGCCGCATATTTGTATAATTCTGCAATTGTATTAAGATTCGTATTTAATTCCACAGGGTACTCTGAAATTAATATTTTCCCTTTACCCAAAGTTACCTCTTTAATTTTACCATGATCTTCTTTCCAAACCATTTGATCGATACTCTGCATGGCTGAAGTATTATAATAATTCAACTGATATCTTTCATTTCCTATGGTTAAAAATGAATTCAATTGTAATACCGGTTCTGTCCTCGTCTCAACTCCCAGTTCTGCTAATCTTTTTACAGATTCGAAATGAGGGTCCCTATCAATAGGACCGGTTATTAATAAAGTAGTTCCCCCGGATACCCATTCGCATATTTTATTCCAGGCAGTATCGGTTAACGCCTGTACAGAAGGTAAAACAACAAGCTTAGGAATAACTGTAACCCGGTCTAAATGGTATTCGCTGGCGACATTAAATTTAAACCTGGCATAATAATGCATTGCTCTAACAGCATTTTTCGTTGCCGTTAATGCAAGCGACTGATAATTTGAAAATTGTAATGAAAAAGGAATTACCAATAAGATTTCAGGCTCTTTGGCAATTGTAAAATACTTGGCATTTCTATTCACAAATTTTGCAAACTTCTTGTACATAGCTTTTTCCGGAGAAGCAGTTCCATCGCAACGATTTAACCCAATGCTTGACTCATTTTCATTTAAAGCTGTGTTGGCATCCCAAACCCAGGGAATTACCCCCGCTCCTTCCGCAGCAAAACCAATACAAATTTTACGTTCCAGTATTTTTGCATAATCCTGTTCACTTCGACGGCCATTCCCTCTCAAATCAGTGTATCTCATCAAATTGGTTTCCTGTACCAATAAAGGTTTATTCTGGGTTTTAGCCATAAGATTATCCCAGAGCAAATCGTCATCCTGCCACCAGGAA
>JAUZOH010000107.1 GCA_030706565.1 Bacteroidota bacterium
AATTTAAAATTCAATCGACAAATTTTAATATTAAATATTGTCAAAAAAGTATTAATAAGTGATAAGCAAATCCACTAATATTGTTTTACAATTTGGAGCTGTTTATAAATTATTATTAATTTAAATTTTACTAATTATGGAAAAATCTCTACGCACTTTTTTTATGTGCATTATTTTTCTGTTGGTAAGTGTTTCTGTGACATTTTCACAACAAAGAATAGTAAAGGGCACGGTTAAAGATGAAAAAGGTGCAACATTAACTGGCGTAACTGTTTTGGTTAAGGGTACGACAGTGGGTACTCAGACAGGGCTGGATGGCGAATATACTATTGCCGTTCCAGCAGAAAATTCAACTTTGGTATTCTCCTTTTTAGGTTATTCTACACAAGAATTAACTGCTAATTCAGCAACAATTGACGTTATAATGAAGGAACGTGCGAGTGTTTTGAATGAAGTTGTGGTTATTGGCTATGGAACCCTAAAAAAGAGCGATTTAACAGGGTCTATTTCCCAAATAAAAGCAAGTGATTTAAATCAAAAGCCTGTCAGTTCTGTAGACAATTTGCTTATTGGACGTTCAGCAGGTGTACAAGTTCTGTCCTCCAATGGGGAGCCTGGTTCTTCAACTACAATCCGAATTAGAGGAAATAATTCCTTAACCGGGAGTAATAGCCCTTTATATGTTGTAGATGGGGTACCTTTAGGTGATGCAGGTAATTTAATACAGGTAAATCCTAATGATATTGAATCCTTGGATGTACTAAAAGATGCCTCGGCCACTGCCATTTATGGGTCAAAAGCCGCAAATGGGGTAATTATGGTTACCACTAAAAAAGGAAAAATCAATCAATCCGTAATTGAAGTAAATGCTTCGGTAAGCCTTGCTGCACTTCCCAAACCTTTAGACATTATTTCTGATCCTTATCTTTATGCCCAATTGGACAACGAAGCAAATGATAATGCAAATGCAATTGCCTCTAAATTTGGAACGGCTACTTATACTAAATATTATGATGGAGCAAACCATTATGGAACTTATTATCCTTCTCTTTGGGAAATACAAAGTGGAGCATGGAAATACAAAACCTACTGGCCCGATTTGATATATCGTACAGGGAAAACTCAAGATTACTCCGTTGCTGCACGAGGAGGTTCTGATAAAACTCAATATTCTGTATCTCTTGGCTATATGAATTCTGATGGTATTGTAATTGGCAATAATTATGAAAAGTACACAGGGAGTTTCAAGTTAAATCAAAATTTACGTAAAAACCTGTCGGTTGGCGTCGATGCAAAGTTGGCGGTTACAAACAACAAGCATTCAGGTGCAGCTGGTAGTGAAGGCCGTTCCCCTGTTTTCCCAGCTGTCGATTCTTTAGGAAATTATGTTAGCGTAGGTTTGCAAGATTATTATAATCCGCTTGCTAATGTTGCAAAAATTCTGAATAAATCAAATTCTTTCGATATTATCGCAACGGGTTATGCCGACTGGCAAATTATAGATGGCTTAACACTTCATTCAAACTTAAGTCTTAAATCTGGCAGATCTAAATCCGATTATTACGAACCTACAGATTATGGGACAACAGGAGTGCTCTTTAGTGGTTATGCCAGTCAGAATTTATACAATGATATGAATATCGTAAACGATAATTACTTAACCTATAAAAAAACTTATGCAGAAAAACATAATTTGAATTTCACTTTAGGAACATCTTATGAATATTATATTCAGAACAATGAAAAACTTGAAGGCGAAGGATTTCCCAATGATGCTTTAACAGATGAAAATTTTGCGGCAGCAACTACCAAGGTAATAAATAATGGTGTGACCCCTCAATTTACGTCTGTTTTAAATTCATATTTTGGTCGTGCTATATATAACTATGCCGATAAGTATTTGGTGACATTAACGTTAAGGGCTGATGGTTCTTCGAAGTTTGGTCCTAACAACAAATGGGGATATTTCCCATCCGGAGCTGTAGCATGGAATGTTGACAAGGAATCTTTTTTCCCGAAAACTCGTGTTATTTCTGGGCTTAAAATCAGGGCCAGTTATGGTGTAACAGGGAATCAGAATATTCCAGCTTATTCCACCATGGATCAATTGGGAACTGGTTCCTATTGGAACGGCACTTCATGGGTAAGTGGATATGGGCCAGGACTTCTGGACTATGGCGATGCTCAATCAAGAAAATATTATAAAGGATTCGCCAACAAGGATTTAAAATGGGAATCCACCAGAATGTACAACTTGGGTACAGATTTTAGCCTTATGGATGAGAGAATTCATGTTACTGCTGATTATTATGACAAAAAGACTTCGGACTTGTTGTACAAGGTTTCAATAGCAACATCAACCGGATACGATACTCAATGGCAGAATGTAGCATCAACTTCTAATAAAGGATATGAATTTGCTTTAGATGCAAACATCGTCAAAACTCATGATTTCTCCTGGGATTTTGGGTTTAACATTTCACACAACAAAAATAAGGTATTAAAAGTAGCTTCTCATACTACAAGCCCTGTCCACCTGAATACTCCCTATATAGAGGCCTTGCGTGGATATGCAAATTGGGTAATGGTAGGTCAACCAATCGACGAATTTTATGGATATAAAACTACAGGTATTATCCAAACAGAAGACCAGGGTCTGGCAGCAGGACTTAGCGGTGCTATGGCCCAGCCAGGCGAAATTGCATATGTGGGTTACAACCATGGGGATACTGCTAAAACTACACTGGGAAGTCCTGAACCAAAGTTCTTTTTTGGATTGAATTCTACTGTCAGATACAAGGGGTTTGATTTGGAGATCTCTTGCAATGGAAGTTATGGCAATAAAATTGCCAATTTCCAGAGATTTAACCAGGGAAGTAGCAAATACAAGCGCTGGACACCAGATAATCCAAATAATGAATATCCAAGCCTAGTAACTGGACGTGCGGCATACTTTTGTGATTTGTTCATCGAAGATGGGTCATATTTCAAAATACAAAACATTGCGTTGGGATATACTTTTAATCTGAAAAAAGCCACTTGGATTAAAAATTTTAGACTATATGTAAATTGCGATAATATTTGGACATTCACTAAGTTCTCAGGCTACGACCCGGTAACGGGACCTGGTAGTATAGGAGATGCTTACGTAAGCGGTACTGGCGGTTTATATAATGGAGGTTACCCAAGGCCCAGAACTTTCACAAGTGGGATAAATTTCACATTCTAACGTCATAAAATTTACAAATCATGAAATTGATCAATAAAATATTAATTCTATGTTGCATTACATTTTTAGTTAATGCATGTTCACTCAAAGAAGAACCTTATGGGTTTTTAAGCACAGCTAATTTTTACAAAAATGCCAACGATGCTAATGCAGCGATCATTGACTGCTACGCTAATTTGGGAGAAGTTGGCCTGTATAGTCGTATGCTTTTCTATGCTACTTCTTATTCAAGCGGAGAATTTGATACCAAAGGAGATGGCGGATTGGATGCTCATGAGTTGGTGGATTGGTATACAGAACCAACGAATACTACTTTAGATAATATATTTAAATCCTGTTATTTAGGTATTAGCCGTGCGAATGGTGTAATAACAAATGTTCCTTCAATTGCGATGGATACTCTGGCAAGGAACCAAATCGTGGGTGAAGCTTATTTTTTACGTGCACTTCACTATTTTAATCTTGTACGTCTGTTTGGTCAGGTTCCCATGCGCACCGCTGTAGTTGGAAGCTCTTCTGAAATTTGCACCCCGAAGGCTTCTTTATCAGATCTTTATACTCTGATTGAATCAGACTTGTTAAAAGCTGAAAGATTAATGAACATTAAGTATACTGATGGTCGAGCCAATCCAGTTGCAGCTCAGGCCTTGCTTGCTAAAGTATATTTACATATGGCCTCCTCAAAAGCAAGCGGTGTTAGTGCTTACAGTTTTGTAACTAATGCCGATACTTATTACGCAAAAGCGGCCACCTATGCAGCAAAGGTTTTAGATCCTTCGCAAACCACTTATACATTCTGGACTGGTGACCTGAGACGACTTTGGAGTATTGCTAACGAAAAGGGAAATGAATTTATTTTCAGCATAGCAATGGATAAGAGTGGAACCTCGGAAGGCCAGTTCTCAAAGGCACAAAAAAATTGGACTCCTTACATCAACGGAGGATTAATCACCCTGGGTCCAAATTATACTGCTTCTATTACTGATGGTTGGAATCAATGCATAACGAACACTACATTCTATAATTCTTTTTCCGCTTCCGACAAACGAAGAAATGCTTGGATTTGTAATTCGGTTAAAGATAATACCGGTAAAGTGTATTCATACCCAGGTAATCTTGCTTTCCCCTTTCCTATTAAATTAGCTGATACTACCGCAACATCGGACGTACAGGGCCATTATATTCCGGTATTGCGCTATTCGGATATTGCACTTGTCTATGCCGAAGCTGCTGGACCCACTACTGCCGGATATTCTTGGATAAACAAGATTCGAGGCCGGGCTGGATTGCCTGATTTAACTCCCGGTTTAGGAGTTGCTGCATTTAGAGATTCTGTGGTACGCGAACGTTCCTTTGAATTGTGTTTTGAAATGAACCGCCTTTATGATTTAAGAAGGACCAATACGGTTAAGTCGGTTTTAGAAGGTATTTATGGCAAAAAAATTGATAGCCATGCAGACTTTTATGATATTCCTCAAAGTGAGGTTGATGGTAATCCCTGCTTGAACCAATAGGAAATAATTAAATAATAACTTAATATTTTTACCGATGAAAAAGAATAATCTTATTATAATACTTTTCTTGTTGGTGGTTTTTGCTTCGTGTACAAAAAATAAAGAAGATTACTACCTCAAGGATATTCAGAGCAATGAGCGTTCTATTATTGGAGCCTCGGTATCAAACCAAGTTGGATCAACTGTTATTACAAACAACGATACAGCTACTACAGTTAATCTCGTTGTTTATAATATGGATCTTTCAAAAGCTACCCCAAAATTTCTATTATCTTATGGAGCCACAATTTCACCTGCTTCGGGTAGCCCTGTAGATTTTACTAAAAATGCTAATAATTCAGCAACTTATACTGTTACTTCGCAATCCGGGAAAACGAAAAAATGGACGGTGATTTGTAAGCTTTTTGATAATCCTTATGAAGGAACATGGACAATTAAAAGTTTTACCTTTAACTGGGATGATGGAAATGGTTGGGGTAACGCTGGTTCAGCTGAGGTAGCTAAAAAATTGCCTGTCAGCGCCACTGGTCTGGACGACGTTTTGACATTTGGAGCTATTGAAGGCATGACCAGTGATGGGAGTGTTTATGGTAATTATACTCGAACAGCTGGTGCTGACGGTAGTTTTGCTTCTTATGTAAATTCTACCAGTAATAGAAATTGGGATGCTGAGTTTGGACAACTTCCTGGAGGAACTGGAAAATATTACATTGATCAGAATAATTATGTAACTGTTGTTCTCTCAACAGGGAAATCGTACGTCTCAAAAGGAAAGGTATCTTATGATGCTGCTACAAAAAACCTGAACTATGGATTGATCCCAACTGCTAAAAATACAGGTCTTATAAATTGGAACAACTATTATGGTGACTTTGACAATGCAGCATGTTGTTCAACTAAAATTTGGTATATATTACAAAAGCAATAGAATTTGAACTTAATATTCCAGGGGTTTAACAAACTCCTGGAATTTTTTTATTCCAATCGTTGTATGTGTCAAATAATCACCAATTGGTTATTTACTTTTAATAAACCTATATAATTTGTTTAAAAATTCCTCTAAAAATTTACCTTTGGCTAACAAAATTACTTTGATTATAAGGATTAAACCTTTATTAATTTCAAAAATCTAAATTGCTAACTATGATATTTCCAGAGATCGGATAAAAATAGGTGGCTTAATTTTAAAATAGAAGATATGGCATCTGAATAGCAATATATTAGCTAAAGAAACGCCAACTTTCAAGTTTAGTCGGTTGATTTTATAACATCCTACAATTTCTGCCTTTTTAATGCTTGTTTAAAAATATAAATATGAGGTTTTTAAAAACCATTTTAACCTTCGCAGGGTTGGTTTCCGGTTACAACTGTTTTTCACAAAACACGGCTGACTGTTGGCTCACCACGAATGAAAAAACCGCATTGCTGACTAAGCAAACGCCTTTGGTTTTTGGACAATCGGTTAATAATGATGAACCGACCCTTGTAGTTGACCCAAATCAAAAATATCAATCAATTGATGGTTTTGGTTTTGCTTTGACAGGTGGAAGCGCTCAGCATATAATCCACATGTCGCCGACAAAACGCAAAAAATTAATTCATGAATTATTTGCTAATGATGATAATAGTATTGGAATTAGTTATTTGCGAATAAGTATAGGTTCTTCCGATTTGAATGATCATGTATTTTCATACGATGATATTCCTGCAGGGCAAACTGATGTTAAACTTAATAAATTCAGTTTACGTGAGGATGAAAAAGATGTAATCCCGGTATTGAAAGAGATTTTAACCCTTAACCCTAAAATCAAGATATTGGCTTCGCCTTGGTCAGCGCCCATCTGGATGAAAACAAACCATAATATACAGGGAGGGAAATTAAAGGAGGAATATTATTCTGTCTATGCCAAGTACTTCGTCAAATATATTTTAGAGATGAAAAAGAAGGGTATTATAATAGATGCCATCACTGTTCAGAACGAGCCATTTAATGATGGCAATACTCCAAGTATGCAATTCTTTGCTAAAGAGGAGTTGAATTTTATAAAAAATTACATGGGCCCTGCTTTTAAATCCGCTGGAATTAAAACCAAGATTATCCTTTATGATCATAATTGTGATGCACCAGAATATCCTATTTCTATTTTAACCGATCCTGATGCCCGGAAATATATTGATGGTTCTGGTTTCCATCTTTATGCCGGACCTGTAACTGCGATGACAAAAGTACATAATGCTTTTCCGGATAAGAATCTCTATTTTACAGAAATGATGGCCGTTAGTCGGAATGATTTTAATGTTGCCAATCCAATGAATAGAATCGTGATTGGCGCCTTGCGAAATTGGAGCCGTAATGTAATATTATGGAATATTGCTGCCAATTCAAGTTATGAACCCCATACCGATAATGGTGGTTGTACGATGTGCCAGGGAGCTATTACTATTGATGGTGATAATGTGACCCGTAACCTGGCTTATTATACTATAGCACACATTTCTAAATTTGTTCCTGCAGGATCGCTTCGGATAGAGAGTAGCTTAGCTGAAGGACTTTCAAACATTGCATTTTTGTTACCTGATGGGAAAATTGTACTAATAGTGGCAAACATAAGCGGTTCTGTTCAAAATTTTAATGTATCTTATCAGGATAAAATATTTCAATCAACCATGGAGAAAGGGGCTGTTGCTACTTATGAATGGTAAAAATTTGAATGAAAAATGAAAAGAATTAAATTTTTATTATTTATTTCTGTATGTTTTATAAATGTTATAAAAGCACAGGATATAAATCATAACACGATTATTAAAATTGCCAATGGTACAATACAAGGAGAAATTGATTCCTGTGGTATACGTACATTTAAGGGAATTCCTTATGCTCAGCCTCCGGTTGGCAATTTGCGATGGAAGGAACCTCAACCTGTAAAAAATTGGAATGGTATATTTAAAGCTGATCATTTTGGTTCAAGAGCCATGCAACGCCAGGTTTGGAATGATATGATCTTCAGAAGTAAAAATAAAAGTGAAGATTGTCTTTTTTTGAATATATGGACTCCCGCAAAATCATCATTTGATAGGTTACCTGTTCTGGTTTATTTTCACGGAGGAGGTTTTATTGCCGGCGATGGATCAGAATACAGATACGATGGTGAAAGTATGGCTAAAAAAGGAATAGTTACTATTACTGTAAATTATAGGCTAGGTGTTTTTGGTTTTTTAGCTCATCCTGATTTAACTAAAGAGTCTGTACATCATTCTTCCGGCAACTATGGCTTAATGGATCAACATGCAGCATTGTTATGGGTTAAAAAAAATATAGCTGCTTTTGGTGGAGATCCTAAAAAGATTACTATTGCAGGAGAATCGGCTGGAGCTGAATCAGTTTGTGCACAAATGGCAACTCCCTTATCAAAAGGATTATTTGTAGGTGCTATCGCTGAAAGTGGATCAATGTTGGGGAATCTTCTTCCTGTTTCTTTGCATGCTGCTGAGCAAAATGGAATTCAATTTTCTAAAGCTGTTGGTGCTTTTTCTATCGAACAATTGAGAAAAATATCTGCCGATAGTTTATTGAAATTATCGGCGGCCTTTAATTTCCCTTGTACTATTGATGGTTATTTTATGCCCGAATCGCCTGATGCTATTTTTTCAACAGGCAAACAAATAGATGTGCCTTTATTGGCCGGATGGAATTCTGCTGAGGTTAATTATCATTCTCTATTAGGGAATGAAGCACCAACTTTAGCTGCATATAAAAAAGTCATAAAAAAAATTTATGGAAGCAGAGCAGATGAGATATTGCGGTTATATCATGCCACAACTGATTCTGATGTCGAGCAAGTTGCTACTGATTTAGCCTCTGATCGTTTTATAGCCTATGCTACTTGGAAGTTTATTGACCTGCATGGTAAAACCGACGGGAAACCTGTATACAGATACTGCTTTACTCATAAACGTCCAGCTATGATTAATACTCAGGTAAGTGTGGATCATTTACTAGGAGCTGTGCATGCTTCAGAAATTGAGTATGCTTTGGGTAATCTTTCTTTTAATAGAGTATATGTATGGAATTCTGATGATTTCAAGGTATCTGAAACGATGGAAAATTTCTTTGTTAATTTTATCAGGACAGGTAATCCCAATGGTGTAGGATTACCTACCTGGTTTGGTTTGCAAAGCAGCATTCCCAAAGTGATGATGATAGATGTGAAAAGTCAGTCATTTCCTGAGAAGAATCTAAACAGGTATTTATTGCTTGATAGTTTCTATAATCATTAGAAATATTCAGGAAAATCTAAAAATTGACTATTTATAAATAATAAAGTTCTTTTATTATTACTGATAACGAAATAGCTGTTGTGAGAAATATAAATTTTTTATGACAGGTTGGCTATTTCGAAAAGAACTTAAATTAAATAAAAATATGAAGAGATTTGGAATCATGATTTTTCTATTATTCCTTACCGTGCATATTATAGATGCACAAATTAAGGGAGTGACTTTTTGTAAGGGAAAAACATTTCAATATAAAAAGGCTGAATGGGATATCCGTCTTGTTGCCAATTGGGCAAATCCTTATTTACAGGAAGAAATAACGTTGGATATGTTGATTACTTCACCTACTGGCAAAAAACAGACTTTACCTTGTTATTTTGAAACAGGAATAAGTGGTAAAGAATCTGTATGGAAAGCTCGTTTTGCTCCGCAAGAAACAGGTCATTATAAATATTATTTCAGACTAAATAAATATGGGAAGACGGTTTCGGTTACAAAATTTCAGTCCTTCTATTCGAAACCTACAGACAAAAATGGTTTTATTCATCTTAAAAATAACTGGGCATTTCAGTTTGATAACGGAAAACCATTCAGAGCTATTGGTGAAAATATAGCTTGGGAATCAAGGGATTTTGATGATTCTAAATATTTCAAAAAGTTACATGAAAATCCCAAGTATAATTATAACTATATGCTTTCCTCCCTGGCCTCTAATGGAGGTAATTTTTACCGCACATGGATTTGCAGGTGGAATTTACCACTGGATTGGAAAAATGGCTTTAATAACAAGCGTTATAGAGTATCAGACGGATATTTTAATCCAAGTGCTGTTGCCCGCATGGATAGTATGATCAATCTGGCTGATTCTCTGGGCTTATATATTATGTTGACTTTTGGCCCGGGTGCTTATAGTATTAAAGATGGTGGCTTTTCGCCATCAGCTGAAGATTTTTTTGTAAATCCCAAATCGAAAACAAGGTACAAAAATAGGTTACGCTACATTGTTGCACGTTGGGGGTATAGCACCAGTGTTGCCGCCTGGGAGCTTTTTAATGAAATTGATAATGTTCAATATTCGGAAAATGGAAAAGTAATTAGTGCAGATTCTATTGTTAAATGGCATGATGAAATGAGTACTTACCTCAAACAGCAAGATCCTTATGGCCATCTGGTAACAACAAGTATTTCGCACAGGGATCTGAAGGGTTTGAATTCTTTAAGTTGCATTGATTTTAATCAAAAACATATTTATAAAAATACTTCATCTATTCCTTCTCAAATAGTAAAATACGAAAAAGATTTTGGCAAACCCTATGTGATTGGTGAATTTGGTTATGAATGGGATTGGTCGAAAAATTTTGATGAATTTGCTGAAGAAATGGATTATGACTTCAAGCGTGGGCTTTGGTATGGTCTGTTTTCTCCAACCCCTATTTTACCAATGACCTGGTGGTGGGAATTTTTTGATCATAGGAATATGACACCTTATTTGAGGTCAGTAAGAGAGATTAGTGATCAAATGCTGGATGCAGGACATGGTGATTTCCAGATTGTTCCGGTTGAGGCCAACGATGTCGAATCCTATGGACTTAAATGCGGAGATAAGTTATTTGTTTATCTTCTGAATAATAATTCGGTAATCAGTAAGTCGAACCTCTCAATAGAAGGGATAAATAAGCTCTATAAAATTTCAGGTTATATTCCCTCCAAAAGAGAATATAAAGATTTGGGTACTTCAAGCTTAACTGGTTTAACATTGAAGGACATAATCTTAAATCCTAAAAGTGAAATAGTACTTATTTTTACTCCAATACTTTAAGTTTCGCGGAAAAGTATGAATTTCAACAAGAGAATTATGCAATGGAACGGACGTTTTTCTCCTGGAAATTAGGATCCGGATTTAATTAATTGAAATGATTAACATGTTTATGCAATTAAAAAAAAGTTTTAGCCTTTTTATAATTTATATGATAACGACCACCTTGTCGTTTGGTCAATCTTCTTTGAATTTTGGGCTGACTTCTCCTCAGGATGCATCCACATTGCCAAAATCTTCTGTTGTTGCAGAGAAGTCTGTTCTAAAAAGCAAG
>JAUZOH010000108.1 GCA_030706565.1 Bacteroidota bacterium
GAAAAAGACAATAATACATTCTACGGAAAAACTTTTGCGAGCGGGATTGTGAGCCTGGAAGGAAATATTAAAAATTTAGCCATCAATGTCACTGCCCGCACTGATGAACATTCGGAGATAAATATCCCCCTGTCATCGAGCTCAGATATTACGGAAAACCGTTTTATTACCTTCAAAAGTAAAAAAACAGATACTGTTTCTGTGGCTCCTGCCGCAAACCAATATCAGGTCGATATGACAGGAATAAAATTAAATTTCGATCTTGATATAAGGCCCAACACCCAGGTTAAATTAATTTTCGATTCTAAAATTGGAGATATAATCTGGGGAAACGGAAACGGGAACATCAAACTGGATATTGACACCCATGGGAAATTTAATATGTTTGGGGAATATGTCATTGAGAAAGGGAACTATTTGTTTACCCTGGGCAATATCATCAACAAGAAATTTGACCTTGAAAGCGGGGGTACAATTATCTGGAACGGCAGGCCAACTGATGCTACGGTAAACCTTAAGGCTGTATATAAGCTTAATGCCTCCTTATATGAATTGCTGGTTGATGCAGGCGAGGATTATAAAAAAAGGATTCCTATCGATTGCCAGCTTTCCCTTAACGACAAATTGATGAACCCGGCACTGAAGTTTGATATACTGATGCCGACAGTCTCACAGGAGACCCGTACCCTGGTTAAAAACGCTATTAATACGGATGAAGAAATGAGCAGGCAATTCATGTCATTGCTGGTGGTCAATACATTTTTGCCGGATCCCAATAAAGTTCAGGTAAATTCAGGGACAAGCGAAACAAGTTCTTACCTGACCAAAGCAGGCCTGGGCGTTACCTCTTTTGAATTTTTAACCAATCAGCTCAGCCATTGGCTATCTCAGATGAGCAAAGACGTGGATATTGGTTTAAACTACCGTCCTGGTGACCAGATCACCAGTGAACAGATGGGGGTTGCACTTTCTACCCAGTTGCTTAACGATAGAATCAGCATAAACGGGAACTTCGGTGTTGGCGGAAATAATAAACTGGCGACCAAAACCAACAATATAGCAGGTGATTTCGATATAGATTTCAAACTGAATAAAAACGGGAAACTTAAGTTAAAAGGTTTCAACCGGACCAACGATCAGTTTATCTACGAAGTTTCCCCCTATACACAGGGCGTGGGCATCACTTACCGGGAGGAATTCAAGAGCTGGGACGATCTGATGAACAGATACTGGAATAAAATACTTGGGAAAAAGAAAGAAACAGAACCCTGAAAAAATTCTTAAAAAAAGAAAGAGAAAAATTCTATTTTTGCATAATCCTTGATGGTAAAATGTTTAAATTTTACTTATAAAGGGAAAATTTTAATCATGGATAACGGCAATTTACTTCAACATAAAAACGGGATATTTGGAACCATAGTTTTTCACGCGGCAGTGTTAATGTTTTTCATGTTCTCGTATGTTTCCAAACCTATTGAAATGCCGAAAGTAGAAGGGATAGAGATAAATTTCGGGACAGATGAAAACGGTTTGGGCCCTGAAGAACCGGCTATGGGTGATGCTGTTGTACAACCCCGGGGAGAAGCACAACCAGTTCAGCCACAACCTAAAGAAAAACTGATGACACAGGATTACGAAGATGCTCCTGTCCTATCGAGAAAGACGAATAACAATCTTAAGAAAATCACCAAAACCACGGAAGTAAAGGCAGTGGGAAATCCGACATCAACAGGTGCCCCAGTTGAAAAAGTCAATATGAAGGCATTATATACCGGACGGAATCCCAATACCAGCTATACGGGAGGAGAAGGAGTAACATACGGAAACGGCAATCAGGGTCGTCCTGATGGCTCCATTAACTCAAAAAACCGGGTTGGAGGCGGTAGTGGAAATGGAGGAGGAACTGTCTCTTATAATTTGTCCGGGCGTAATCCTTTGCATTTGCCTTCACCCTCCTATCCCTCACACAGTGAAGGGAAAGTTGTTGTTGAAGTAACGGTTGACCGTACCGGACACGTTACTTATGCCGACCCCGGGAAAAAAGGATCAACCACACTGGATGCCGCATTGCTGCGCGCTGCCAAAGAAGCCGCCCTTCTCTCCAAATTTGATGTCAAGAACAATGCTCCGGCTTTCCAGAAAGGTACTATTACTTACCATTTCCATTTCAGCCAGCAATAGGAAAAATAAAAAAAAGAAAAAACGAAGAGGGTGTCTAAAAAGTATCAGACACCCTCTTCGTTTTTGTATTCCTTTAAGACTGACGAAAATAAAATTTTTTTTGGACAGTCTTTTGATGAATGCTAATAGGCAAACAACGGAAGATTTTCCATCATTTTATTCACCTGGGCACGCACCCGATTGATGACTTTTTCATCATCAATATTGGTCAGTATTTCATCAATAAAATCAACTATGGTAACAATCAGGTCTTCTTTAATCCCCCTGGTAGTAATGGCAGGAGTACCAACCCTGATTCCTGAAGTTTGAAATGGGGAACGGGAATCAAAGGGAACCATATTTTTATTTAGGGTAATATCCGCTTTTACCAATGTGTTCTCGGCCATCTTTCCTGTAATATCAGGGAATTTCGTTCTAAGGTCAATCAACATGCAGTGGTTATCAGTCCCGCCCGAGATCACTTTATAACCTTTATCCATAAATGCTTTAGCCATCACAGCAGCATTCTTCTTTACCTGTTGCATATAGCTCTTGTAACTATCGCTAAGGTCTTCGCCAAAAGCCACCGCCTTGGCAGCAATCACATGCTCCAGTGGGCCGCCCTGAATACCCGGGAAAACAGCTGAATCAAGCAAAGCCGACATGGTCTTGAGCTGGCCTTTGGGGGTTTTGATACCCCAGGGATTCTCAAAATCCTTACCAACCAGAATCATGCCCCCACGCGGGCCACGTAATGTCTTATGGGTGGTGGTGGTAACAATATGGCAATAGGGAAAAGGAGGATTCAACAAACCGGTGGCAATCAAACCGGCAGGATGCGAAATATCAGCCATCAAAATAGCACCCACCTTGTCGGCAATCTCACGCATACGCTTATAATCCCAGTCGCGGGAATAAGCAGAAGCCCCTCCTATAATTAATTTCGGCTTTTCCTGAAGAGCAACTTTTTCCATCATGTCATAATCCACTCTTCCGGTTTCTTCATTTACTCCATAAGCTACTGCGTGATACAAAACACCTGAATAATTAACCGGCGAGCCATGAGTCAAGTGACCTCCGTGGGAAAGATCCAGTCCCAAAATGGTATCCCCCGGCTTCAAGATGGCAAACATCACAGAAGCATTAGCCTGAGCCCCTGAATGAGGCTGTACATTGGCCCATTCGGCATGAAAAAGCTTTTTGGCACGGTCAATAGCCAGCTGCTCAACTTCATCAACAACCTGGCAACCGCCATAATAACGTTTACCGGGTAAACCTTCCGCATATTTATTGGTTAGATACGATCCCATGGCTTCCATCACCTGATCACTAACAAAATTTTCGGAAGCAATCAGTTCTATGCCTTTCAATTGCCGCTGATGCTCTTTTTCAATTAATTCAAATATTTTGTCGTCTCGCTTCATTATTAATAAATTTAAATATTAGCAGAATTTCGCCACAAAATTAATTTTTTAAAGCCTGAAATAAAATTAATTGCCAAAAGAATTTCATAATTCGAAATCAAAAACACCTGAATAACCTTGCATTACGGGAATAAAATGGAATGGAGCGTTTTCAGCAACAAATCTCCTTGCAAAGGCTTGGATAAATACCTGTCGAAACCTGCCTCAATACATTGCTGTTCATATTCTACGGAACTAAACGCAGTTTGCGCTATTACCGGCAATTGTGGATATTTCTTCTTCAATTTTTTAAGGACATCAAAGCCATTGATAAAAGGTATTTTGATATCCAGCAGCACCAGGTCAGGTTGCTCATCCTGACAATATTTCATAGCTTGACGCCCATCTTGGGCCATCACTATTTTTGCCCGGGTACCGCTCAATAACTCCCGTAAAAAGATATAACTTGCCTCGTCGTCTTCAACAACAAGGATTGTTTTACCTTCCCAATTGTATTTTTTTAAATAACTTTTTTTATTGATAGTCATTATTAGTTCGGGTTAAAACTATTCCCATCAACAGGTTCAAAATAAATAAATGCAAATATTCATCATAAGGCGGGAGGAACAACGTCAAAACACATTGTGTGGCAAGATGTTTTATTTGCTAATTTCCCTTCAATTTGTTTTCTTTATACAAAAATAACGTTTTTATCAATAAGGTAAAAGGGATTTAATTTTAATTAAAACTTTGCAGTAAAACAGGTTACATAGTTTAACCAAACCGGCAGATATGATTGATATCAAAAAATTCACACTTGAAAATGGACTGAGAATAATCGTCAACCCGGATAAGACTACTCCGTTGGTTGCCATGAATATTCTCTATGATGTGGGGTCGAAAGACGAGGAACCGGAGAAAACGGGGTTTGCGCACCTCTTTGAACACCTGATGTTTGGAGGATCTCAGAATATCCCTTCGTATGATGAGCCTTTGCAACTTGCCGGAGGCGAAAATAATGCATTCACCACCACGGATATCACCAATTATTATCTGGTAGTACCTAAAGAAAATATTGAAACCGGTTTCTGGCTCGAATCCGACCGCATGCTGAGCCTGGCCTTCTCGGAAAAAAACCTGGAGGTTCAACGGAATGTGGTCATGGAAGAATTTAAGCAAAGATATCTGAACCAGCCTTATGGGGATGTGTGGCTTTTGCTCAGGCCTATGGTTTATAAAGTTCATCCTTACCGCTGGCCAACCATAGGGAAAAAAATGGAACATATACAAAATGCTTCCCTGAATGATGTGAAAGATTTCTTCTTTAAATTTTATGCGCCCAACAATGCCATCCTTTCGGTTTCAGGCAATGTTGAGCCCGACGAACTTCTCAGGTTGAGCAAAAAATGGTTTCTGCCCATAGAGCACCGCCCCACACCCAGGCGTAATTTACCGGAAGAGCCCAGGCAAACAGAGGCACGCAGTTTGACCGTAGAACGGGACGTTCCCTTCGATGCCATTTATAAAGCTTATCACACCTGCAAAAGAAACGATCCCGACTTTTACGCTACCGACCTGATTTCGGATATCCTTGCAAATGGGAATTCTTCCCGGCTTTATCAGTCGCTTATCAAAGAGCAAAAACTCTTCAGTGAGATCGATGCATACATCACTGCAGATATAGACAATGGATTATTCTATATCAAGGGGAAAATCATGAAAGGGGTGAGTATAGAAAAGGCCGAAACAGCAATAGAACAGGAACTGGAAAAAATCACCGGTGACCTTGTCAGCGATTATGAATTGGGAAAAGTGAAAAACAGGGTTGAATCCTCACAGGTACTTTCTCAAATCAATGCCTTAAACAAGGCTATGCTGCTGGCATACCAGGAACTGTTGGGAGGTGCCGAAAAAATCAATGAAGAAATCGACCATTACCGGGCTGTTCAAAAAGAAGATATCAGAACTGTTGCCCGGAAAATATTTCAATTATCCAATTGCTCTACGCTCTATTACTTATCGAAAAAATAAAAAATTATGGATCGTCTGATTCCACCGGATTATAAGACTATTGAGAAAATAGATATTGCCAAAGCTCAGGAATCACGCCTGGAAAACGAAGTCCCTGTATATATCATCAATGCTGGCGAACAGGATGTGGTTAAGATCGATTTCATCTTTCAGGCCGGCAACTGGTTTGAACCTGCCCCGCTTATTGCATATTTTACCAATGCTATGCTTAATGAAGGGACCCTGCATTATACGTCCCGGGAGATAGCAGAAAAATTCGACTTCCTGGGCTCCTTCTACCAGAACAATATTGATCTGGACTTTGCCTCAATCAGCATCATAAGCCTCAACAAACACCTGGAAGAAACACTTTGCCTCGTGGAAGAAATAATAAAATACCCGGCTTTCCTGGAAAATGAACTTCAGATTTTATTACACAAAAGGAAACAACAGTTCCTGATTGATGCAGCAAAAGTGCAAAACCTTGCAAAATTCAAGTTTTCCCAATCTTTATTTGGGAAAAGCAATCCCTATGGCCGTTATATCGTTTCTGAAGATTTCGACCATGTGACAACCGGACATCTTGCCGACTTCCACCGTACATTTTATTGTGCAGAAAACTGCAAGATTATTGCATCGGGTAAAGCAGATGAAACAGTTTTTAAGTCACTTGATGCCCATTTCGGCTCCAAAAGCTGGTGCTCGAACAAGGCGATTCAATTCCCCAATATTAAATTTGATGGCGGACAACCCGGTCAATATTGTATTGAGAAAAAAGATGCAGTACAATCGGCCATCAGAATAGGTAAAGTACTTTTTAACCGCACACACCCTGATTTTATCGGAATGCAGGTTTTAAATACTGTCATTGGC
This sequence comes from Bacteroidota bacterium, assembly GCA_030706565.1. Classification (NCBI taxonomy): domain Bacteria; kingdom Pseudomonadati; phylum Bacteroidota; species Bacteroidota bacterium. Next base: position 6,447 of record JAUZOH010000108.1, read on the forward strand.
GGCTATTTCGGTTCAAGGTTAATGAAAAATATCCGGGAAGAAAAAGGCTATACCTACGGAATCAGCTCCCTGCTCATTTCTCTGAAAAACTCAGGATTCTGGTTAATTGTCTCGGAAATTGGGAATAAATATACCTTCCCGGCTATCTCTGAAATTTATAAGGAAATTGAAAAATTGCAATATGAAAAAATCTCTTCCGAAGAACTAAACCTGGTAAAAAATTATCTCCTGGGGGATATTCTCCGGATGTTTGACGGGCCGTTTTCCAATTCAGAGAGTTTTCGATCGATTCTCGAATATGGATTGAATCCGGATTACTACGAAAATGTCATCCAGACCGTAAAAAACATCAGTCCTGAACAATTACAGCAACTTGCGGTGAATTATCTGGATAAAGACAGCCTGGTTGAGGTTGTAGCCGGCAAAATATAATGGCAACTTTTACGTTTTAAAAACAGTTTTTAGATACAACAATGCCTGACGATACAAAAAGTTCGGAAAAAATCGTTTCATCAACCTTAGATTTTAAGGGATGTTTCCTTATCCTTTCGTTTTTGGCATCATTGCTGACATTTCCACTTAAAGCACAGGCTCCTCAACCCCCTACCCTGATTTCAGTAAGTGTGGATTCTATGTGCCGGACTGTTATTACTTGGGGTAAAAGCACCAGTGCCAATGTATCTTATTATGTCGTCCTCGCAGACAGGCTGCCTTTCGATACCGGGAAAGGTTCGGTAAAAATAGACTCCACTGCAAATACCGTTTATCTTGATAGCAAGGACGCTGTATGCAAACAGGCCATGAGGTTCAACATTATTGCTGTTGATACCAGTTCAAAAAGATACAATCCCAGCGAGGCAACGGGTTCATTTGAAACTATCTATCTTCAGGAGAAATATGATTCCTGCAAAAATCAAATCACCTTAAACTGGAACCAGCCTTATGGCTGGAGTTCAAAAATTAAAAGCTACAACATCTGGTATGCGGATAGTGGCAGCAATACGTATAAACTACTGGTTTCTAATCTGGTAAATACCGCCATTGCTCATACTGTTGAGAATATCAAAGAAAACACCCAATATGATTTTTATATTGAAGCCGTTCGAAATGACGGCGTGAGTTCTTCCACTTCAAACATTGTCCGCAAATATACGGCTATGCCCAGGGCGCCGCAATTCATTGATGCCAACGCCACTATGCTGTCAAACAACCAGGTCGATTTGACCTTTAACATTGATCCATCAAGTCAGCTTACTCATTATGAGATTTTTAAAGCAGACCTAAACTCCGGAAGTTATGAGGTGCTGGCCGATACGGTCAATTTTACCGCCCATACCCTGCAGTATACCGATTATATCGCATCCGGGCAAAAGTTAAAATACAAACTGGTTGCCCTCAATACCTGTCAGAATATTGAAGCCAGTTCAAACCTTGCCAGTAACGTTTTACTGAAAGTTGAAAATGAACAATTCACCAATAACCTTTCATGGAATAAATACATAGACTGGCGGGGGGGAGTGGCCAGTTACAACATTTACAGGCAGATCGGGAATGCACAACCTGCCTTTATCGGGTCAACTGACTCAATGATGACCGAATATTCAGACGATCTGGCCTTCCTGAAAAATAAAAATATTTCCGATCATTTCTGCTACTATATTGTGGCAGTTGAGGGCGACAGCACAAAATACGGCCACATGGAAAGCAAGTCAAACGAAGTCTGCATCTATGTTAAACCATTGGCCAGGGTACCCAATGCCATCATCCCCAATGCAGACCCGCCCAATAATGAGTTTAAGCCATTTCTGACCTTCCTGCCCGAAAAATATATCATGACCATTTACAACCGTTATGGCGGGAAAATTTTTGAAACCACCAATCCGCTGGAAGGATGGAACGGGCGAATTAAGGGCGGAGAACTGGCAAAAGAAGGGGTTTATATGTACTATATAAAAATCAGTTCTGAGGGGAACAAACCCGCTGAATATAGTGGGACAGTTGCCGTTGTTTATAAATAATAATCCCCGGTTCAAAAATATGCTAACTCTTCCAGCGATAAGTCTCAAGGCTGAAACCGGCCAATTCCAAAACCCTGTGGGTCACGGTATCAACCAATTCATCAATTGATCCGGGTTTGCTGTAAAAAGAAGGATTTGCAGGTGCAATAATCCCTCCGGCAAGGGTAATGGATTTCATATTCTCCAGATGAATCAGGTTATAGGGACATTCGCGGGGGACCAGGATCAGTTTTCTTCTTTCTTTAAGCATCACATCGGCACTGCGCACAATCAGATTATCGGCAATTCCATGGGCAATTTTTCCCAATGTGCCCATACTGCAGGGACAAATTATCATTGCATCAAAACGGGCAGAACCGGAAGCCATAGGGGCGAAAAAATCAGTATTCTCATATACAGGGAAAGGCAATGATTGACTGGAATCGCTATCCAATTCGTAGCTCCATACCTTTTTTGCATTTTCTGAAAAAATGACGCTTACCTCTTCCAGTTGATCAGAAAACTTTCCCAACTGTTCAAGCAAATTTCGGGCATATATAGCTCCGCTTGCACCGGTTATGCCGACTATGATTTTATGTTTGACCATGGCTCATTTTAATAATTAATCGCGACCAATTCGATAATAGACTGTTAAAGTAAAGAGATTGTTGTACTGGCCATTGTACCTCTTCCGGGTATAATTAGTAGGTAATCCCCGGATGGGGAAAATGGAATAAGAATACCCTATATGGGCATCAATTCTTTTTGTTATCGTATATCCCATTCCGGCATTCACACTTAATTCGAAATGATGGAAATCCTTTTCGGGCTGAATGGCCCCGTTTTCATCTTCCTCATTGTGACTGATCAAATAAGCTACAGCCGGGCCCCCGTCAAATTTGAATTTATGATTAAACTCAAAGAAAAATTTCAGGGGAAGCTCAACATAATGCAACCTCATCTTATATTCCGCCGGGTCGGATATTGTGGAAGGTTTATGGCTGCCTTTGCCTATATATTTTAATTCGAGCTGCAACCCTGATTTCTCACTGACTTTTGTATTCACAAATCCCCCGAAAATAAAACCGGCTTTGTTGTACCCGCTGTAATTGTCCCCGTCAACCTGACTGGCACTGATTCCGGCAATAATACCCCCCTTAAAGCGCTGGGCCTGCATCGACAGCGGAAGCAAAATAAAAACCACAATTAACCATCCCCTATTCATTTGCCAAAAGCATCAACTTTTATTGAGCGGCAAATTAATAATTTTTTGCATAAGGGTTTGCACTCCCTTGCCGGCTTTTTCATGAATTAATGTAATATTCCTGTGCAAAGGAATTTCCACATCATTGGGATCTACAAGAAAAATCGGAATTTTCAGGGGTACATAATCCAACAGGCCTGCTGCAGGATAAACCACCAAGGAAGTACCGATGATTGCAAAAATATCGGCTCCCTGTGTGATCCGGATAGCCTGGATCATGTTGGGGACAGCTTCTCCAAACCAGACGATATGAGGACGAAGTTGGGAACCTTTTTCACACTTATCGCCCAGTTTTAATTCCCAGCCATTAATATCGTAAACCAATTGTTCATCAACCGTACTTCTTGCTTTCATTAGTTCTCCATGCAAGTGCAGAACATGCTTGCTCCCGGCCCGCTCGTGCAGGTTATCAATATTCTGGGTAATAATTTGCACCTCAAAATATTTTTCCAGTTCGACCAGCCCTTTGTGCCCCTCATTGGGTTCAGCTTCCTGCAATTTTTTTCTTAGCTGGTTATAAAAATCCAATACCAGTTCCTGGTTTTCTGACCATCCTTCGGGGGTGGCAACTTTGTTCACCTCATAATTCTCCCATAAACCATTGGATTCTCGGAAAGTTTTAAAACCGCTTTCAGCACTTATTCCTGAACCCGTTAATACTACCAGTTTTTTCATAGTTTAAGGTTTTTTCGATACTTTTATAGCCTGAATGAATTTTTTTTCGTGATGAAATTTAATGAAAAACTTTCATTTTATTGCTCTCAATATGACAGTTTTCTCTTCCGGCAGGTAAAAAAATAACCATAATAAACCAATAGTTGAAGCTAAATTGCTAATTTAGCAAAAAAGTAACCATGGGTCTATAATCCTGATATACAGTATTTTTAAGAGTCTTTAAAATGATTGATCACGCTACAGTAGAAAAAATATTTGATGTTGCCAATATTGTCGATGTCGTTCAGGATTTTGTCAGCCTAAAAAAAAGAGGGGTCAATTATATCGGGTTATGTCCATTTCACAATGAAAAAACCCCATCGTTTACGGTATCTCCGTCAAAAGGAATTTTCAAATGTTTTGGTTGTGGCAAAGGAGGTAATGCGGTTACTTTTATCATGGAACAGGAGCATTTATCCTACTATGAAGCCCTGCTCTTTCTGGCCAAAAAATACCACATAGAGGTTGTAGAGAAAGAACTGACGGCTGAAGAGATACAGCAAAAAACCGAAGCAGAAAGCCTGTTGGTGCTCAACTCCTTCGC
>JAUZOH010000109.1 GCA_030706565.1 Bacteroidota bacterium
ACTATGTGTAACTCTATGTCTACTCGGTGTATCTCTGTGTTATCGTATTTAATCATTACACAGAGAGCCACAGAGGTTTTCTCCGATTAACATCCCTGTGGTTAATGTATTTTAGCGTCTTTGTGCCTTAGCGAGAAATCAAAAAACTTCAAACCCTATCAAACTATCTTTATCTTCCTTGGTATCCGAGGTAAGTGATTGACATATTTTTACTGCTTTCCCGACAACTTTTTTTTTTCAATGATATATATCAGCGCCAATAAATTCCGTCAGTCTAAAACCTGATGATTTGCTGGACCTTATGTTTCTTGAGGTAAGTTTGAATTTTAGATTCCAGGTTTAAATTCACTTCAAAAGGTTTGATGCAATCTGACATTAGTTCCGGGCTGCCAATATTTTCAACATCCAGGAAGCCATAGCCTGCACAGCGCCCTTCTTCGATTTTTACCACTGAATATTCAGTGTCATTTCGTCCCTGGTCGATCAGAAAATAATTGTTGTCAGGATTCGTGGAATTTATTGAATCCTGGGATTTTTTCCTTTTGCGGGTGCTGCTTTTGTTATAAAAGGGCTGCAGTTTTTCCACTTCAGTGAATTCGAGGATCATTGCAATCAGTTCGCTGCCGGTAACTTCATAGCTGATATCCGCAATGGCATTCTTCATTTCAATTGCCCTGGCCTTGTTATTTGCTTTAAAGTGGAGAAAGACACGCCTGTATATATTTTTGCCATATCCTACATAAATGACTTCATGCTTTTCATTGTAAAAATAATATACTCCGGTTTTATTCGGTAAACGGGTAACCAGATCCGGATTAAAATTGCTGTTATGTGCTTTTATAAAATGAATGATCTGTGAATATTCCGGTTCAATTTTTCGCCCGTTAATGGCAATCAACAATTTAAATAATTCTACAGTAGCCAAAGCATCGCCAGAAGCCCGATGCCTGTCGGTTACTACAATGCCCAGATCCTGGCACAAGTTTCCCAGGCTGTATGACCTTTTGCCCGGAATCATTTTACGGCTGAGCCTTACCGTACATAAGGTTTCCCTTCTGTACGGATAACCCAGGCTTTCAAATTCATTTTTAATGAAACCATAATCAAACTGCACATTATGGCCTACAAGAATGGTGTCTTCCGTAAATTCAACAATCTTTCGTGCTATTTCATAAAATTTCGGCGCACCGGCTACCATTTCATCTGAAATACCTGTCAGTTGGGTGATGAAAGGAGGAATAGGCTGTTCGGGATTAACCAGGGTAGAAAACTCATCACAAATTTGCTGGCCGTCATAACGGAAAATAGCTATTTCTGTGATCTTTGAAGTTTTAGGGCTTCCTCCTGTGGTCTCAACGTCGACGATAGAATACATAACTAATTGCGTTTATGCTTTGTTTTTTTATTTTAATCTGCCTTTGCAAATTTACAATAAATTAGATAGATTGTGCAAGTACTATAAATTTGTAATACATATAAACACAGAGGCACTAAGAAATCCTAAAATATATCTCCGTGTAACTCTGTGTCTTCTCCGTGTGTCTCTGTGTTATTGTATTTGATTATTACACAGAGAGCCACAGAGTTCTTGCCCGTTTAACATCCCAGTGGTTAATGCATTCTTTTTCAAACTATTTCAAACTATTTCCAATCATCTCAAACCACCTCAAACTTTCAAACCATCTTTATCCTCCGTGTTCTCCGTGTCTCCGTGGTTAATGTATTTTTTGTGTGGAAGACATTTTTCGTTATAATGACCTATCTTTGTTTTGAACTTTAAATGAATAAAATATTAGCTGTCAATAAATTGCCTGATGCTTTAAACCGTTATATTGCCCTTTTTGACCTGGACGCTTTTTTTGTGTCTGTGGAGCGGTTGCAGGATAAACGGCTCATCGGGAAACCTGTTATTGTTTGTGGCATGTCAGGACGCAGTGTCGTTTCCACTTGCAGTTACGAGGCCAGGAAATTTGGAGTCCATTCGGCTATGCCTGTGTTGATGGCAAAACATCTTTGCCCTAATGGTATTTATGTCAACGGACACATGGAGCTGTACCGGAAATATTCCAAAATGGTAACGGATATCATTGCCGGAAAAGCTCCTGTTTATGAAAAGGCTTCTATCGACGAGCATTATCTCGACCTTTCGGGCATGGAAAGATTTTTTGACTGTTATAAATGGACTCAGGAATTGCGGCAATTTATTATAAAAAACACTGGCTTGCCTATTTCCTGTGCCCTATCCGTAAATAAAACAGTTGCAAAAATTGCTGCTGATGAGGTTAAGCCTAACGGAACCATTTTTTTGCCGCGTCATGAGGTGCAAGCTTTTTTGGATCCATTGTCTATAAAAAAGATTCCAATGCTGGGTGAAAAGACTTTTCAGGTTTTAAGTTCTATGGGGATTTCGACCATCCAAATGCTCAGGGAGACTTCTCCAGGAACAATGAAGAGGCTTTTCGGAAAAAACGGGGAGGTTTTATGGGAAAAGGCAAATGGCAGGGACGATACCCCTGTCATTCAACACAGGGAACGTAAATCACTCAGCAATGAAAGGACTTTCGAGAAGGATACTTCTGACAGGGAACTGCTGGAAAGGGTGCTGATTACCATGGTGGAACACCTGGCTTACGATCTTCGAAAAGAACAAAGCCTGACTTCCTGTGTGGCAATAAAAATAAGATATTCCGATTTTACCACGCGAACGGCAGAAAAGCATATCCCTTTTACTTCTTTCGACCATCTGTTAATCAAAGCGATTAAAGAACTTTTTGAAACTCTTTATCCGGGTAATCTGCCGGTGAGGCTTATAGGTGTGCGCTTTAGCAGTATGGTTAAAGGTTCCTGGCAAATGGACCTGTTTGATGATACCCCGCAGATGGCCAGGCTGAATTCTGCCATGGACATGATCCGTAACCGGTTTGGAACCGATGCGGTAAAAAGGGCTGTAGATATTAACACCCCTAAAAAAGATTGAATAAGGTTATTTTCTTTTTTGGGGGAATAGTCTTTTTCTCATTAATTCCGGCACATCCTGGACTACTTTTTAATTTTTTTGCTTTTGGGCAGCCGAAAAGGAAACTGAACCCGAAGCGTACATCGAAATTGCGGCTGCTTTTATAAAAGGGCGCAAGCATATTATCGCTGATGAAGTGAAATAAAAAGTTGCGGCTTTGTAATCCTATTCCTAATCCGATATTATTAAAGCTGCTGTTGATGAGGGTATAACTCAGGCTTGTGGTCAGAAAATCGCTGACGTTGGTATTTGCTGAAAATGTTAATGCTGCATGAATTTTTTCACGGTAATAAACATTGCGGTTTAATATCCCTAATTTCGTTTTGTTATTGATTTTGTAAGTGACACCCAGATATGATTTGGGCGCTAAAAAGGAATAATATTTGTTGGCTCCCGGAATGATCCCGAACGCATGGTTTATGGAATCACGAATAGCAATCAGGTAATCAGGCATAGTGAACTTAGATCCGAATCCTGTACCCGAATAAAAAAATTCAGAATTCTGTGCCAGGCTATGAAGATCTGATGACCAGTGAATAAAACCCACATCAAGCAAACTTCCCGAAATGCTGGTTTTTGAGTCGCGGTTGTAAATAAAACCCAGATCAAAGGCAAAGCCTTTGTTGGCAGAGTTTAGCAAAAAATGGCTTATATCTATGTCGTTTTGTTCTATTTCACTGACACGGCCATATTGATTGGTGTCTATGGATACCGGAAGCGAGCCGTTGAGTTTTATATTTGAGCGAAGGCGCAGGTCCCAGTTGACCGGAGCAGTGGTGAAGCTGGATATGGATCGGGAAGTATGGATATCCGCTTTCCCAAACAAAAGTTTGACCCTCAGCCCCCAGTATGTATCTTCATTGACCTGAAGGGAAAGGCCGGCGGCATATTCCCTGTAATAAACCGCATTGCCTCTTAAACTATTAAAATGTACGGTCTGGCCTTCATACTGACTGTTGCCGTTCCAAACCAGGGAAGTGAGCTGGCGTGGATATGTAAATCCGGCTGCAGCCTTATCAGCCACATTAAAAGTGAAGTAATAACTTTTGTACTTGTATCCCAATGAAATGAGATTTGCCTGAAGTTCTGAGGATAATAAATCGACCCTGTGTGCCAGTCTGACAATGTTGTCGGGCCTGACATAGAATGAATCGGTGCGTGCATCTTTTCTTAATGCCTGGTTTATGGAGAATCCTGTATTGCTTAGGTTAAAATGGGTGGAGGCCAAAACAGGCAAGCCGATAAAATATTTACATCTGATTTGTACAGCCGGATTTAGCAGATTTGCCTGTGGAAGCTCGTGCATGAAAAACAATGTGTTGCTTTGCTGACTCAACGCAATCATTGGGCAGATCAAAAGAATGACAGTTTCCATGATTATTTTACGGACAGCCATCATAACATAACTTTTATTGTTACTTAATAATACATTCGCCTGTTCTGATTTTAATTATGCCTAAAAGTGATAGCAAATACCTGATTTTATTTCAGTTGTTTTATTTTAGTGTGGCCGTATTGAAACCGAATGTCACTCTTGCACTCAATTGAATGTCCAGTTTAAGATTTTTGTAATATTTGTAAAGAGAAGTATCTGCATTGTTGAAATTACATGTCCCGTTTAATTGAACAAACCTGGTATGCCAGATATTTCCTACCTGGATTGAATCGACCGGTACATCAATGATGCGGGTTCTATATTGAGTGACAGTTCCGTTTTTATCAACTTCTGCTGCCCTAATGGTATCTTCAGTTTTAAAAGCCTGGAAAAGTAATTGGCCAGAAATATCCTGAAAGGTGATTTGATAACTAAATTCTACGGGGAAAAAATTAGTTGTGATTATCCGTAAAACAAAAGTTTGCACCCGTTGGGGATAATCATCTATGCGGGGAAGGTCAAGAGGAACAGTTTTATTAAAGGATAAGGCCGGGAAACCGGAAGTATCAAATAAATCTGACTGAAATACAGGCATTTGGCCAATAGGAAATAAAAAGACGCCATGGTATTGTGCTTCTTTTGATATTTTATAATAATCATCATGATAACATGAAGTGATTAAAAACATGCCCCAGAAGGCCAGGAAAATACTGGTTTTAGAATATTTTTTCATGGCAGGCGTTTAACGTTTGTTTGTATTGCTCAACTCAAATAAACCAACCTGTGGTCAACCAGATTAGGGTATGTTCAGAATTTCTATTCCATCCCCATTTCAATATAATGGATCAGGGAATGTATCAGTTTGATGTGTATCTCCTGCACCCTGTCCGAATATTTTGAAAGGGGTGCCCGAAGTTCGAAATTACAAAGTGTAGCCAGCTTGCCACCTGTTTTTCCCGTAAGTGCTACCACCGTCATTCCTTTTTCTTTGGCTGCCATTGCGGCCTGAACGATATTTTTTGAATTGCCGCTTGTTGAAATGGCCAGTAATACATCACCTTTTTTACCTACTCCTTCAATATAGCGCGAGAAAACATAATCAAATCCATAATCATTTGCAACACAGGTAATGTGCGCAGGATCCGAAATTGCAATAGCCGAGAACGATGGCCTTTCATCACGGAACCTGCCTGTAAGCTCTTCGGCAAAGTGCATGGCATCGCTCATGGATCCGCCATTTCCACAGGATATGATTTTTTTCCCCTCTTTAATCGCTTCAACCATGGCATCTCCTGCTTTTTCAAATGCTTCCCAGTTTTTCCCATCCTCCATGAAGATTTTTAAAACTTTTTGAGCATCTTCAAAATTTTTTTTGATCTCTTCAATATCCTTTGCCATAGTTGATTTTATACTTCTTTATTTAAGGCAAAAAAACGAAATTTTTTCGTATTTTCTTATCAGCCAGTTTGGATATTTTTCTACTTTTCTGATTTTTCCTGAGCTTCAATTAATAAGAGTCTGTTTTATAACAAAATAGAGATTGGGCTAAATTGATGAATTTTTAATAAATTTGCTCTGAATTAAAAAAAAGTTTAATGTCAGATATCATAAGACTTTTACCCGATTCGGTGGCTAATCAAATTGCTGCAGGAGAAGTGATTCAAAGACCCGCTTCGGTTGTAAAAGAGTTGATGGAGAATTCAGTCGATTCAGGTGCTGATAAGATAAGTGTTATAATAAAGGATTCGGGTAAGACCTTGGTCCAGGTGATGGATAATGGTTGCGGAATGACTGAAACTGATGCCCGGCTTGCTTTCGAACGACATGCAACCTCTAAGATACGTGATGCTAATGATTTGTTTTCCATCAGGACATTTGGATTCAGGGGAGAAGCTTTGCCTTCAATCGCTTCTGTTGCTGAGGTGGACTTGAAATCCAGGCAGAAGGGAAATGAACTGGGTACCGAACTGGTTATTTCTGCTTCAAAGGTGAGTAGCCAGGAAGCTGTTTCCTGTCCCGATGGTACCAATATTGCTGTCAAAAATTTATTTTTCAATATTCCTGCCCGGCGCAAGTTTTTGAAATCCGATTCTGTAGAGCTTAGGAATATTTTAAACGAATTCCAACGGGTTGTGCTTGCACATCCTGATGTTGAGTTCTCGTTATTCCATAACAATACTGAAATTTATAATCTTCCCAAGGCAAACCTGAGGCAGCGAATTATCCGGGTTTTTGGAAAAAATATGAACCAGGCGCTGGTCGATCTGAATACCGACACCTCCATCATAAAATTGAAAGGCTATATAGGCAAACTGGAATCTGCAAAAAAAACCACCCAGATGCAGTTCTTTTTCGTTAATGGCAGGTTTATGAAACATCCGGCTTTTCATAGTGCCGTGATGAAAGCCTACGAGCAACTGATTCCTTCGGGTATGATGCCGGCATATTTTATTTTTTTTGAAGTCAATCCCGATACTATAGATGTCAATATTCATCCTGCAAAAACCGAGATTAAGTTTGAAGAAGAAAAAGCCATCTGGCAGATCATCCATTCCTCTGTCCGGGAATCATTGGGGAAGAATGATGTGGTCCCGGCTATAGATTTTAATACCCAAGGCCTTATTGATATTCCTTTCTTCAATAAAGAGGCTGAGGTGAAGACTCCTGAAATCAATTACAATCCGTTTTATAATCCTTTTGAAGAAGAAAAAAAGAAAACATATAATCCTAATCCTGCTTCACCAAAGGAAAAAGAAAATTTGTCGAATTGGCAAAAGCTTTATGCCGGACTGGAAACCCGGGAAAGTCATGACAGCTTTGAACAGGGAGGAGGCCGGCAACAGGAGCCGGTATTGAGCACTGCGGATGAAGATTGTAAGGTGGCTTCGGTTTTTTTTCAGTTTAAGAACAAATATATTTTGTTGTCTGTAAAGTCGGGTTTGATGGTAATTGACCAGAAGAGGGCACATGAGCGGATTCTTTATGAAAAATACCTCAAGGCCTTTGAAAATCATCAGGTTGTGGAACAAAAAAGCCTTTTTCCGCAGACTGTAGAACTGAATGCGGCCGATTATACCCTGCTGCTCCAGATTTTAGAGGACGTGAATAAGATGGGATTTGATATCAGGGATTTTGGCAACAACACGGTGGTCATTAATGGCTATCCTGCTGAAGCCGGGAATATCAATCCTCACGAAATCATCGAAACCATTTTAAACGAATATAAAAACCAGGTCATAGATTCTAAAAAAAATATGATTGAAAAAATTGCCTCTTCACTGGCCAAAGCTTCTGCCATAGATTACGGGAAATCATTGAAACCGGAGGAGATGAGGGAGATTTTTGATCATCTTTTTGCCTGTGCATTGCCGAATTTTTCTCCTTCAGGGAAAAACGTAATTTCTATTATTCAGACCGAGGAACTGGAAAAAAGATTTTAATTTTTAATTTGTGAAAGTTATGACGAAATTAGGGTTAATTAGTAGCTTTGTCTTTTGATTGTTCAATAAACGCTGAATAATTGACAATTGTAGGGCACAAAGATTTTTGGGTACAGACTTTTAATTAAATAGCACAATATTCAATGGCAAATTTCAGGACAGGAAACCTATATGGGAATACACCACCGGTAGTCAAGAACCTGATTATTATCAACACAATCATGTTGCTGGTGACGTATGTGTATCAAAGTACATTTGGTCAGGATCTGAATGAAATCCTGGGATTGTATTCGTTTCAATCGCCCAATTTCAGGATATATCAGCTGATTACGCATATGTTTATGCATGGGGGCTTTGCCCATTTGTTTTTCAATATGTTCGCCTTGTGGATGTTCGGCAGGGTGCTGGAACAGGTTTGGGGCAGCAAAAGGTTTCTCTCATTTTATTTGATTGTAGGTTTGGGGGCAGCTTTATTTTATATGCTGGTGAATTATTTACAGTTGGCCCCTATGATCAAAGATGCCCACGCATTTGCGAATACTCCTTCTCCCGATCTGTTTGCTGCTTTTATCAAAAAACACATTCCAAATCCTAATCGTCAGGTTTATGACTTTATTGCCAGCTGGGGCAACGATCCTAAAAGTGATTCTTATATCAGTCAGGCTATTGCGATGATCAATGGTGCTGTCCAATATAAAATCAACATTCCTACGGTTGGGGCTTCAGGCGCAATATATGGGGTTTTACTGGCTTTTGGAATGCTCTTCCCCAATACGGAATTGATGTTGCTGTTTCCTCCTATACCCATCAAAGCAAAATATATTGTAATCATATACTTCGTTCTTGAATTGTATCTGGGCTTAACTCAGCCGGGTAGCAATGTCGCCCACTTTGCCCACCTGGGGGGGATGCTTTTTGCCTTTATTCTGATTAAATATTGGAATAGGACATCCAGAAATTTTTATTGAGCCTTCAGACCTTAAAATGTCTTATTGATTAATTTAAAAAAATATGGCAGTAATTGACGATATTAAATCTTATTTCAAATCAGGGACTTCGCTTTCTAAGCTCATCCTGATCAATATCGTGGTTTTTGTTCTGATCAAATTCTTCAATGCTGTATGCTTTTTATTTGGTTTAAATTCCGACAGTTTTGAAGGATATATCCTGAATTTCCTTGCTCTGCCAGCCGATTTGAATCACCTGCTGTTTCGTCCCTGGACCGTCTTTACTTATATGTTTTTGCATTTGAATTTTTTGCATATTGCATTCAATCTGTTATGGCTCTATTGGTTTGGGAAGATATTTATTGAACACCTTGATCAGAAAAAGCTTTTAAGTGTTTACCTGCTGGGGGGGCTCACCGGTGCTGCATTTTTTATTTTCGCTTTTAATATTTTCCCTGTTTTTAGTTCGGTAATTGGACAGGCAACTGCTTTGGGCGCTTCGGCAGCTATTCTGGCAATTGTTGTGGCTATTTCGTTTTATATCCCTGACTATTCCATCAATATTTTGTTTTTGGGCAGGGTAAAACTTATTTATATCGCTATTTTTTCCGTTATTATTGATCTTATAAGCATTGGCACTGAGAATCCCGGCGGGCATATCGCACACCTCGGGGGTGCCCTTTATGGTTATATGTACATTTACAATTATAAGAGGGGAAAAAACATTGCCTTTTTTTTCGATCATCTGATGGATAGCTTTTTCTCTTTGTTTAAGCGGAGAAAGGCGAAAATGAATATCTCCTATAAACGGCCTGTAAATGACAAGGAATACAGGAAAAGACAGGCTGAAGATCAGGCCGAAATCGACAGGATTCTGGACAAAATATCAAAAGGAGGTTATGAAAGCCTCACCAGTGAAGAAAAAGCGACACTTTTTAAAAGCAGTACTAAGAAGTAAAAGGATTCATTTTTTTAAAAAATGATTTATCAGAATTGATTATAAATTAAATTTTTTGAAGAAATTTTTTTTCCATATTGTTTTTTACCTGAATTTTTTGGCGGTTATCCTGCTGCTGTTATCATATCTGTCGGTTTATATCAGTCCTGAACGGTATTGGATTTTTGCTTTTTTTGGCCTGGCTTATCCATTTTTATTGGTTATAAATATCTTTTTCGTTCTTTATTGGATAATCAAAAGAAGGAAGGAGTTTCTCTGGTCGCTTTTGACAATTTTGCTGGGTTGGAATTTAATTATAAGTTTCGTACAGCTTCCCTTTCACCGGAAGCAGGAAAAGATTGAGAACGACAGTACATTTAAGATGCTTTCATATAATGTCCGGCTGTTTAATTTATACGGATGGTCCAAGGCAACAGAGAATACGGATTATATGCGGTTTATAAAAAAGCAAAGGCCTGCTGTGATTTGTTTCCAGGAGTTTTATACTACAGAATCAGGCCACTTCAAGACAAAGGACTTGATGTATTCACTCCGGCATACCCCTTATTCACATATCGTTTCCACCTATCATACCAAGAGTTCTTTATACGGAATAGCCACTTTTAGCGCTTTTCCTATTGTAAATAAGGGTTGTATCCGCTTTTTCAATACCAACAACATTTGTATTTATACGGATATTAAGGTTAAGGATGATACGATAAGAATATATAACAATCATCTTCAATCCATTCATCTTACCAAGAAACATTATGATTTGATTGATAGCCTGAAGGTTGAGAATGATGCCCGGCAGAACCGCGGGATAAGGGAAATTTATAACCGTATGAAGAAAGCTTATATCAAAAGGGCTCAACAGGTGGATATTATTGCCGACCAGATTCGCCATTCTCCTTATCCGGTTATTGTTTGTGGGGATTTTAATGATACTCCGGTATCCTATACCTATAAAACGATGAGGGGCAGTCTTGAAGATGCCTTTATCACTTCGGGCCGGGGATTGGGAAACACTTACAACGGACATTTACCTTCATTCCGGATAGACTATTTCTTCAATGACCGGAAGCTCCG
>JAUZOH010000110.1 GCA_030706565.1 Bacteroidota bacterium
TTCCTGATGCCAATGAAATTAATGTGAACATTTGACAGGGCATTGATGGTAAATTTATTACCCAGGGTAATTTCCTTGTTGTGATCAAGCAGCCATTCGAACATCAAGCGGGCGATGAATATAGAGGAGAAGAGTGACAGCAACAGACCAACAATCAGGGTAGTTGCAAAACCTTGTACAGGGCCAGAACCGAAAATGTACAAAACCACACCAGTTAAAATTGTTGTAACGTGGCCATCGATGATGGAAGAATAAGCATGCTGGAAACCTTCCTGGACCATAAGTCGGGGTCCTTTACCTTCCCGCCATTCTTCACGCATTCGTTCATAAATAATAACGTTGCCATCCACCGCCATAGCCAGTGTCAGAACCATACCGGCAATACCCGGCAAGGTCAAAACAGCACCCAGGGAAGCAAGCACGCCAAAGAGATAAAATACGTTGGCGATCAAAGCGATATCAGCGACATGACCGGCACCGTTATAATATAAGGACATATAAAGAAGTACACCGATGAAACCGATAATAAATGAAAGCATACCGGCATTGATGGATTCACGTCCCAATGAAGGGCCAACTACAGCTTCCTGGACAATCTTGGCAGGAGCAGGCATCTTACCTGATTTCAGAATATTGGCTAAATCTTCAGCCTCGTTGATGGTAAAATCGCCGGTGATTTCAGAACGGCCCCCTTTAATTTCCGACTGAACCCTTGGGGAAGAATATACATAACCATCAAGAACAATAGCAATACATTTACCGATATTTTCTTTGGTCAGGCGGGCCCAGATTCTGGATCCTTCACCGTTCATGGCCATAGTAACCTGAGCAGTAGATTTGGTCTGGCCAAATTCCTTACGGGCATCGGTCACAACGCTGCCGTCCATAGGAGCACGGCCGTCACGGGTAGTAATCTTTATAGCATGTAATTCATAATAACTCTGACTTTTATCATAACGGGGAGGTTTAACACTCCAGTAGAATTTCAAATCTTTGGGGAATAAGGCTGCAACCTGAGGAAGATGTAAATAGTAATTTACTTTTGCAGTATCCTTGTAATGGGCCATACCCACAATATCACCCGGAATAAGTTGATTATCCCTGGTCACATTAGGACGAAGTACAGAGAATAACGGATACTGATCCATGCGGCTTCCTGCGGCAAGAGCTTTTTTACTGCCTTTTCCGCTATCTTTTGCAGAAGTATCTTTTTGAATTTTTTGCAGTAAAGCAGATTCACCGGCAGCACCTTTCTTGGCAGCTACTGCTGCTTTTGCGCCTTTATGTTTTGTAGAATCACCTTTAAGCGAATCAGGAAGTGCAATGGCACCTTTCATGTCACTGATACGGTTGTTGGCATCCAGCAGGAATTTATATATATCGGAATTCTCGTAAGTTTCCCAGAACTCCAGATTGGCAGACCCCTGAAGAAGTTTCCTTACACGTTCAGGATCTTTTATACCCGGCAACTCAACCAGGATACGCCCTGTATTCTGTAATTTCTGAATGTTGGGTTGAACCACACCGAAACGGTCAATTCTACTCCTTAAAATATTAAAGGAATTGTCGATGGCATTAGAAGTTTCCTTACGAATAACGGCTAAAACCTGAGCATCGGTAGAATTGAAATTGATTTTATCTTTTAATTCCGGGGTACTGAATATGGCAGCCAACCGTGCATTGGGATCAACTTTTTTGAAAGACTCAGCAAAAAGTGTCACAAAATCTTTTGTGCTGCTTTTTTCCATCTCTTTTGCATTGGCTATTGCCTTATTAAATGTGGAATCAGTACTATAATCTGACATGGACCGGATCAAGTCTGGCAAAGAAATTTCAAGAGTAACGTTCATACCTCCCTTGAGGTCCAAACCTAAATTCAACTCTCTTTCCTTACATTCCTTGTAGGTGTATTTTTTAACACCAATGTTATAAACTACTTCTCCGGATATTGAATCAAGATAAGCAGCTTCTTTTGCCGGATTTCCTTTGGCAAAGTCCCTTGCATCTTTTTCAACAAATTTTGTGACCAGCGTAAAGGATAATTGGAATAAACATACCAACACCAGCGTAATCGCAAAAAATTTGACGGCTCCTTTATTTTGCATCTTTTCGTGGTTTTATAGATAATTAAAAATTAGCTCAGTTAAAAATTGAAGGGCAAATATATTAATTTTTTTAAAAGAACTTTTATTAACCTTTTATTATCTGAAGAAATCTTATCAAACAAATATTAAGCGAAATATAAGGAAAAGAGTACCCGACATTAAAGTAGTAACGGGCAAAGTAATAAGCCAGGCAATGGCTATATTGGTTATTGTTTTCATCTGAAGATTTTTCATTCCACCGCCGGCAACCATACTTCCGGCTACGCCTGAGGATAAAACATGGGTGGTGCTAACCGGCAGGCCGAATAAAGTGGATGCTCCGATGGTTGCTGCAGCCACCACTTCAGCTGTGGCACCCTGGGCATAGGTCAAATGTGTCTTACCGATTTTTTCGCCTATGGTTACCACAATTCTTTTCCAACCCACCATGGTTCCAAGGCCCAGGGATGTTGAAATCATTAATATGACCCACCAGGGCGAATATTCAGTAAAAGCCCTCATGCCCTTAACATTGGCACGTAAAGTACTTGCATCTTTTTGCGTAATTCCCGCAGGTAGGGCTATTCCCTCTTTAAGAAAAATATTTTCAGTTGTTTTGGCCACCAGCAAAATATCTTTTCTCATCATAAAATGTTTGTTGGAAGGCATCTGATCAAAATTTTTCAAATTAGCCAGATTGTATTTGATGGTATCCAGCCTTTTGTCCATTTTAACAAATGCTGCACGGGAGGCTGCCGGAAGTTTGGTGGAATCGACCTTCTGGAATACTGTTTCGACAGCGCATGCTTTAGACAATAAATTCCGGGGATCCTGATGCCGGTCTAATGCAAAATGTGCGGGGATAATACCTATTAATATAATCATGATCAAGCCCACCCCTTTTTGACCATCGTTCGAACCATGGGAAAAACTAACCAGGCTGCAGGTTGTAACAAGAATTCCACGTATCCATAAGGGCGGATGTTTTTTTTCTGAAGGTGCTTTAAACAAGGCCTTATTTTTTACCAGCAATTTTAACAGGTACATCAGAAACATAGCCAGGCCAAAGCCTAAAATGGGCGAAATCAACAACGAAAGTCCTGTATCAGCGGCTTTATGCCAGTTTAAAGCCACCGTGGAACTACCGGGCAACATCATAAATGCCAGACCCACCCCAAAAATGGAACCAATCAAAGCATGTGAACTTGAACAGGGAATACCAAAATACCAGGTACCTAAATTCCAGATGACAGAAGTAAGAATCAATGCCAATATCATAGAAACGGCATGATAAATATTCTGATCAACCAGAGCCTCGACAGGTAAAAGATTGATTATCCCAATTGCCACGGCAATGCCACCCACGTTAACCCCAACAAAATTGCATAAACCTGACCACATAACTGCCACATCAGGTTTTAAGGTATTGGTATAAATAACAGTGGCCACAGCATTGGCCGTATCGTGAAATCCGTTAATAAATTCAAAAGAACAGGCAGCCAATAAACAAACGATTAACAATATGGTCAACCCTATACTTAATCCGAACATATTCTATTCTATTTTTTTTCAAAAGTAAACATTCATTCATTCTCTTTTTTAATTTCATATTAAGAAAATGTTAAGAATGAAATTCCCTTTAAGGCAATATTTTAGCAACTCTCAGGCCTATTGTTAAATTTATATGAATTTTAGGATAATTCTGCCCTTCAAACTATTTCTTACAAAATAAAGATTAAATTTGCAATGACTAATCTTTTAAAAATTATCATTATGGAAATAGATGCCCTGGTTAGGAAAAAAGTAAAATTAAGAAAAAAGATTTTGGTTTTAAGGGATATTTTAATGATACTTTTAGCGTGCCTGTTTATTGTTGTAGCTTTTGTAATTGCTATTGACAGCGCTCATGCCATTGGAGAGGGGCTTAGCAACGTCAGGTACGGATTATTCGCTTTTGGCCTGATTATTTCAGGAACAGCGATAATTATTACGGTTTACTTCACCAAGAGAAAACAAATTTATAAGCTTATGTATCAAAAACCGGATGTGAAAGCTAAAAAATAAAGGTTTGTCCGACACAAAAACATATACCGATCTGATCAAAGCCGAGGCCAACCGCCTTGGCTTTTTAGCAACCGGAATTTCAAAAGTCTGCTTCTTAAAGGAAGACGAAGCCTGGATAAAAAAGTGGTTAAGCAATAACATGCATGGAGAAATGCATTATATGGAAAATTATCCGGATAAAAGGCTTGATCCCCGGTTACTGGTTGAAAACTCATTATCTGTAATTTCTCTACTTTATAATTATTTTCCACCAACCCTTCAATTTAATCCGGATTCCTTTAAAATCGCCAGGTATGCCTATGGAACAGACTATCACCAGGTAGTAAAAAATAAAATCTTCAGTTTAATGTCTTTCATCAATACCCATGTAACCAAAGTAAACGGAAGAGTATTTGTAGATTCGGCCCCGGTGCTGGAAAGGGCATGGGCAAGGAAATCAGGCCTGGGATGGATAGGGAAAAATACGAACCTGATTAACCCCAGGCACGGATCTTTCTTCTTTATTGGTGAATTAATCATAGACCTGGAACTGGAATACGACCAGCCTGTAAACAATCATTGCGGGACCTGTACCCGTTGCATGGACGCCTGTCCGACCGGGGCAATTACGGAACCTTATGTGATAGATGCCAGAAAATGCATTTCCTATTTGACCATTGAATTAAAAGATAAGATCCCCGAAAAATGGAAGGGAAAGATATCCCCATGGATTTTTGGCTGCGATGCCTGCCAGGAAGCCTGCCCCTGGAATAAAAAAGCCAAACCTCATCACGAACCGGAATTCATTCCAGTTACGGAATTATTAAATCTTTCAAAAAAGGATTGGGAAAATCTTAGCGAAAATAAATTCTTGGAACTTTTTTCTAAATCTGCCATCAAAAGGACAAAATATTCAGGATTAAAAAGGAATATCAATTTCCTTAGTTCACATTGACAGGCTAATAAAGAAGAATATTTAATTACTTTAAGCCAATATCGCTGGTAGTATCGGTATTACTGTGGTGTTTGGCCCTGTCAACAATATAAAAATAGTAACGGATAGTATCATACTGATTAATAAATGCCTTGGTGTATTCAAACTTTATTTTGATGGTACCCTTAAGTGTTTTGTTCTGGCCGGTCTTTTCCATATAAGGCATGATATAATTATACTTTGAAGTATCCGTTATATACTGGCCATTTATCTTTTTCTGCAGTTTAATAAAAACATCGGCATTCAGCGAATCAACTGTACTGGCAGTATCCAGGCCCAAATCTCCGTCGCCATCTACAAAATCAATAGCAAGCACCCCTTTCTTCTGATAATAATCGGTAGCACTGTCAATAATCGTAAAATTCTTAAAATGAATCTCTGGCACAGGAGGATAAGTCTCTAATTTGTCGCAGGAATAAACTATGGCACCTGCAACAAGCAGTAAAACGATCAACTTTTTAGGAAAAATCTTCCTTTTAAATATAGTATTACCTACCATATCTGTGAATTTAAATTTTATCGATTTCCGGCTACCTTATACAATGAAAATATCAATATTAGAAAAACGAATTTACTGCAATTTATCTTACATCAAAACAAGAAAAAATTAATATCACTTTTGCCTGAAATAAATTTGTATAGGCACTCCCTTAAAATTGAAAGCTTCCCTAAGCCTGTTTTCAAGATAACGTTTGTAAGGATCGCGCAGATATTGCGGATGATTACAGAAAAAGGCGAATGACGGGGTAGCCGTAGGCAACTGCATCACAAATTTTATTTTAATCTGCTTGCCTTTTACCATGGGCGGTTCATTACTATGAATAGCCGCGAGCATGACTTCATTGAGCTTTGAAGTGGATATCCGTTTCTTGCGGTTCTCATAAACGGCAACAGCTTCTTCCAATACTTTCTGAATCCGCTGCTTTGTAATGGCCGAAGTAAAAATAACGGGTACATCATTGAAAGGGGCCAACCGTTGGAGAATAGCCTGGGTATAGTCTTCGAGGCTGTGATTGTCCTTTTCTATAAGATCCCATTTATTGGCAAGAAGCACCACTCCTTTTTTATTTTTCCGGATGAGGTTAAAAATGTTCATATCCTGGGCTTCAATACCCTGGGTAGCATCAATCAGTAAAAGGCAGACATCCGAATTTTCAATCGTGCGGACAGCCCGCATGACAGAATAAAACTCAATATCTTCATTCACCTTGCCTTTTTTCCTCAAACCGGCCGTATCGACCAGGTAGAAGTCGAAATTATATTTGTTGTACCGGGTATATATTGAATCCCTTGTAGTACCTGCAATTGAAGTAACTATATGCCTGTCTTCCCCTATTAATGCATTAAGCAATGAAGATTTTCCAACATTTGGCCGCCCAACAATAGCGAATTTAGGAATTTCTTCTTCTTCCTCCGGTCTTGGTTTAGGTTCAGGAAAAAGACTTACGACTTCATCAAGCAAATCGCCCGTACCCCCACCGGTAATTGCAGAAATGGTATAAACTTCACCCAAACCAAATTTATAAAATTCATGGCTTTCGTATCCCAGTTCATTGTTATCAACCTTGTTGGCTGTAAGTATCACTTTCTTTCCCGATTTACGAAGGATATCCGCAACTGCTTCATCCAAGTCCGTGATTCCTCCACGGACATCCACCACGAAAATAATGACATCAGCTTCTTCTATAGCCAGTAATACCTGCTTCCTGATCTCCTTCTCAAAGATATCATCAGAATTTATGGTATATCCACCGGTATCTATCACAGAAAATTCCTGACCATTCCATTCACACTTATCATAATTGCGGTCGCGGGTAACGCCGGACACTTCATCAACAATGGCCTTTCTGCCACCTACCATGCGGTTAAAAAGAGTAGACTTCCCGACATTTGGCCGTCCTACTATAGCTACAATATTGCCCATCTATTACTTAAGTTCTTAATATTATTAATTGAGATCATTCAGCAGGATTATAACCAAAGCGCTGAAGGGATCTCTCATCATCACGCCAATCCTTGCTTACTTTGACAAACATTTTCAGGAAAACTTTTTTCCCGAAAAATGCTTCTATATCTTTCCGGGCTTCCGTCCCCACCTTCTTTAGGGCAGCTCCTTTGTTCCCAATAATAATCCCTTTCTGGCTCTCCCGCATTACATATATAATGGAACTGATTTTAATGATATCTTCCTCCTCTTTAAAAGACTCTACAGCAACTTCAACGGAATAAGGTATTTCCTGCCGGTAATTCAATAAAATCTTTTCACGGATAATTTCAGTCACGAAGAACCGTTCCGAACGGTCGGTCATTGCATCCTTGGGATAATAGGCGGGGCCTTCGGGAAGCGCATCGATGATCGCATTTTTCACTACATCGAGATTGAAATCTGTCAAGGCCGACACAGGGTAAATGGTAGCCTTGGGAAGCATCTCCTTCCAGTTTTCTACTAATTTTTCAACAGCAGGCTGGCTGCTCAAATCAATTTTATTGATCAGCAGAAACACAGGGACCTCTGTACTTTTGAGCTTCTCAATATACTCATGGTTCTTGCCAACCTGTTCCACCACATCGGTAACATAAATAATCAAATCGGCGTCGACAAATGCAGAACCCACAAACTTCATCATAGTTTCCTGAAGTTTATAACTGGGTTTGAGAATTCCCGGGGTATCGGAATAGACGATCTGATAATCCTCGCCGTTCACTATTCCCATGATCCTGTGCCTTGTGGTCTGTGCTTTAGAAGTGATGATCGAAAGCTTCTCACCCACAAAATTGTTCATGATCGTCGATTTACCCACATTGGGGTTACCGATAATATTAACGAATCCTGACTTATGTGTCATTTTTTTGCCTGAGTTTGCTTATTCGTAAGATCCCATTTTCAGGACAACCACTTCCTTTTCGCTAAGAAAACGCCATTGGCCGCGCTGCAGTCCCTTTTTGGTCAAACCTGCAAACATCACCCGGTCCAGTTTGGTCACATCATAGCCCAAAGATTCGAATATACGGCGGACAATATGATTTTTCCCTGAATGGATTTCAATACCTATCTGATTTTTGCTCTTATCATCAACATAACTCACGGCATCAGGTTGAACGAAACCATCTTCGAGGGTAACCCCATCGGCGATCTTCATCAGATCGGCAGCTGTAAGCGGCCTGTCCAGATAAGCAAGGTATACTTTCTTTTTGTTAAATGAAGGATGAGTAAGTTTCTTGGTCAGATCCCCGTCATTGGTCAATAAAAGCACACCCGTGGTATTACGGTCAAGACGGCCAACCGGATAAACCCTTTCCTTGCAAGCTCCCTGAACCAGGTCAAGTACAGTCCGCTTTGCATGAGCATCTTCAACCGTGGTTATATAGTCTTTGGGCTTATTGAGCAAGATATAAACTTTCTTTTCGCTCTTAATTCTTTCGCCGTTATAACGAACCTCATCATCCTGTTTAACTTTGGTACCCAGTCGGGTGATTATTTCTCCGTTTACCGACACCAAACCGGAAACAATAAGTTCATCGGCTTCACGTCTGGAACATATACCGGCATTGGCAATAAAGCGGTTAAGCCTCATAGGCCATTCCTTCTCAGGATGTTCCTGCTTGTATTCCAGCTGCTTTTTCTTGCTATATGGGTTTTTCTTGAAATCAGGATTATAGGGCTTTCGATTTCCGTCGTACTTCTCCTTACTTGAAAATTTATCCTGGTCTCTATAGGACTTCCTGAATCCCGGCTCTTCTTTTTTATAAGGACGGCTATAATTACTTCTCTGCTCTGAATCTTCTTCCTTATGGAAGGTGTTCTCTTCCTTATTATATTGATTCTTTCCGTAAGAATTCCTTTGCCAATTGCCCTTTCTATACCCTTCCTTGTAAGGATGCTGCGAAGTATGCTTTTCAAAGCCTTCTACACCTTCATTGTCTCTTTTTCCCGAATAAGGATGTTCTCCAGAACCCCTGTAATTATTGCCATAGCGATTCTGTCCCGGTTTTCTGTCTTTGTAAAAACCATCCCGTTTGTTTTCATGATGAAAAGAATCCTGTTTGAAACCTCCTTTTTCATCCCTCTCTTCACCAGCATTGCCAGAATAACGTCCCCCCGAACCTGAACCTTTGTAATTGCTTCCATAACGGCTTGATCCCGGTTTTCTGTCTTTGTTAAAACCTTCCCGTTTGTTTTCGTGATGAAAAGAATCCCGTGGGTAACTTTTATTCCCTTCCCGCTCTTCATCAGTATGGCTTGAATAATGACGTTCTCCCGAACCTTTATATTTGTTTTTCACATAAGCAGGTTTCCCTGAATTTTCTTCAGGACGAAATGTCCCCTTTGATTTTCCAAAAGGTTTGTCAAAACGGGTTGATGAATTCGACCGCCTTTGTGGTCTGATATTTTTCATAAATAATTGATATAAAATAGAATATTAAATTATAATTTTATGAATACGCCTTTTGTTTTTATATTTAGGCCAAAATGTGAAGGAATCGTAAAGTATTCTTGCATAGATGAAGTTAGTAGTAATCATTTCAATGGACAAAGATACTACATTTTTGCATGATTGCTAAATCTATTTGGGGTGATATTGACCTGCCCATTCCTGCACATGGTTTTGCTTTTTTTATCCTAAAGGCAGTATCATTCACTTTGTTGACTGACGGGTTCTTAACCATTTATTGTATTCTTTAGCAACCAGGAATAAATCATCAATAGTATATTTCCCGTTCCTTATTTTTTCTGATAATTCAGGACAATCACTGAAAAATTCAGCAGCCTTCAACTGGAAAGGATAGGATTGATTCCAAAATACCTGAAGAAATTCCCTGGAAGGTTTTTCGAAAAAGTAAGAAGTCTCTGTACCGCTTCTATTCCCCGATGTCATATAGTAACGATATAAAAACACTTTTAGACTATCGTTCAGCAGAAGGCACATAAAAACGCTACGGTTTCCCCATTTTTTAGGATAAAAATCCAGACTGTCAATTGAAAAGAATCTCACCTCCTGAGGCTGGTAGGTAGTAGCTTTATTCTTTAAACTATCTTTGAATTCAAGAAACTGATAATTTTCATATCCATTGTTAAACAATATCTTCCCTTTCAATGTATCGCCGTTTTTAAGAACTACATACCCATTCTGGTAATGTATACCCAATAATTTATTGAAAAATTGAGCCTTAACCGGCAGATGGCAGAATACGATAAAAATGGGCAGGAGAATATATAATTTTTTCATTTTTAAAAGGTTCCGGAAACTACAATTCCAATATCTAAGTCTGTCAAAGACTTTTCAGCAATAGATTGAGACTGCTTAAAAAGTTCAACTTAATGAAATATCATTCAAATTAACTCATTTTTTTTCAACTTCTGCATCTTTCCATTTGAATTTCCGGCTTGAAAATTTGATATCCATTCAAAGGAACATACCTATCAATCAAAATTGACGAACTTTTCAGAAGATCTTTTTATTTTCAGGAGCAATTATTTCTCAATGAATAGATTTCTTAAAAGTTTTTTAAAGGACCACCTTCAGCTTTAAGGATGGTTTTTAATCGTAGTACTGATTAATCCTGCCAGACAGAAACATGAAAAGCAGACTTAATCATTCATCAAAAAAATTGATAATTATTTGTCTATGATTTCAAAA
>JAUZOH010000111.1 GCA_030706565.1 Bacteroidota bacterium
GATCCCTTTAATATCAATATATCGGTAATAACTTGGTAAAAACTTTTTTGTCAAAATAATCAACAGGTTAGACAAATACTTATTTTTGATGAAAATTTATTTTAATGATTTTGTGTAGCCAGTATACGTTAAATTCCAAGTTGATTGAGCTGTCTATAATTTAATATTACTAAAATTTTTTTGCATGAAGAAGAAAATTGCAGTGGCCCGTTTGTCCATTATTTCAAATTCTGCCCTTATTGTTTTAAAACTGACAGTTGGAATAATCAGCGGGTCGGTGAGTATAATTTCAGAATCCATCCACTCCACCATTGACCTCCTGGCTTCTCTGATTGCTTTTTTCTCTGTTAAAATTTCCGGAACACCACCCGACAAAGAGCATCCATACGGCCATGGGAAATATGAAAATATCTCCGGTGTGATAGAAGGCTTGCTCATCTTTGTGGCTGCAATCTGGATAATTATTGAAGCGGTCGACAGATTCATCCATCCCAAGCCGGTTGAAGCTATAGGACTGGGCTTTATCATCATGGTCATTGCCTCAGCAGTGAACTTTTTTGTATCCCGGAAATTATATAAAGTGGCCAAAGATACTGATTCGGTTGCTTTAGAAGCCGATGCCCTGCACCTGAAGACTGATGTTTACACAGCTCTGGGAGTAGCTGCCGGTTTGCTGATCATGCTGATCACTAAAATCCACCTTTTCGATCCGCTGCTGGCCATTATCATGGCCCTGCTCATCCTTAAGGAATCTTATGTCCTGCTGAAAAATGCCTTTTCACCCTTGCTCGACACCTCCCTGCCCGACGAGGAAGTAAAATTAATCACTTCAATTATTAATGAGGAGAATGTGGAGTTTCATCATTTGCGCACCCGCAAAAGCGGGGACTCAAGATTTGTGGATTTCCATATTGAATTGCCTGAAAAGACCTCCCTGAAGGATGCACACGAAAAGTGTGATGAAATTGAAAACTCCATCAAGAACAAACTCGACAATATTGAGATAACCATTCATACAGAGACTCTTGAGGGAGATGATGGAAAATAAGAAAATAAAAAGAACACGTTTTAAATTTTTTTCTACCTTTGCGCCCGAAATTTTTGCTTTAGTGGTGAAAATTTCAGGGAGATTAGTTTTTTTCATAGTAGTTTTTTTAGTTTTGGTTTATAGTACCATCCTTAGGGATGGTACTTTTTTTTACTCTATTCTTTAATCAATTATCCCCGTTTATATTTTATCTTACCCTTTCAAACATTATATTTGTCAATTTTAATTATTTACTAAATTCTTAAAATATTCTTTCAAAGTGTATATTTGCTTTGCCAAAATTTTAGATTTATAAACGATTTTCTATGAACATCGAGCAACACATAAAAATAACAGTGGTAAAGGCTGTTAAAACTCTTTACAATCAAGACATAAACAGCGATATCATTCAAATTCAAAAAACACGTAAGGAATTTACGGGCGACCTGACCCTGGTTGTTTTCCCTTTCCTGCGTCTTTCCAGGAAATCTCCGGATATTACCTGTAATGAAATCGGGAGTTTTTTAAAAGAAGAAATTGACGATATTTTTGATTTTAACGTGATCAAAGGTTTTCTGAACCTGGTCATTAGTCCGAGATACTGGTTATCCTTTTTAAATTTTGCCTATTCCACACCTGATTTTGGTTTTATCGATTCAGAGAATTCCTCCAAAACGGTGATGATTGAATATTCCTCCCCCAATACCAACAAGCCCTTGCACCTGGGGCATATCAGAAATAACCTGATCGGATATTCTGTAGCTTCTATTCTGAAAGCCAATGGTTACAAGGTAATTAAAACAAACCTGGTAAATGACCGGGGTATACATATCTGTAAATCCATGCTTGCCTGGCTAAAATGGGGTAACGGGATTACGCCCGAAAAATCAGGTGTCAAAGGTGATCACCTGGTAGGCGACTATTACGTGAAGTTCGACCAGGAATACAAAAAACAGATTCAGGAGCTTGAAGAAAAAGGGATGAGCAAGGAAGAGGCCGAAAAAAATGCACCGCTTATCAATGAAGCCCAGGAAATGCTCAGGAAATGGGAAGCCAAGGATCCTGAAATAATTGAACTTTGGAAGAAAATGAACCAGTGGGTTTATGAGGGTTTTGATGTCACCTACAAAACACTGGGAGTGGATTTCGACAAGATTTATTATGAATCGCAGACTTATCTGCTTGGAAAATCTCATGTGCTCAAGGGATTAGAAGACGGTGTGCTTTTTCAGAAAGAAGATGGTTCCGTCTGGGCTGACCTCACCGGCGACGGCCTCGACCAGAAGCTGCTTCTCCGTTCCGACGGCACCTCGGTTTATATGACCCAGGACATTGGTACGGCCGAACAACGGTTTAATCAATATCACATGGACCAAATGATCTATGTTGTGGGCAATGAACAGAATTATCATTTTCAGGTACTTAAACTGGTTTTGGACAAACTCGGATTTCACTGGTCAAAAAAGATCAAACACCTCTCCTATGGCATGGTGGAATTGCCTAACGGCAAAATGAAATCGCGCGAAGGTACCGTGGTCGATGCCGACGATCTGATGGAGGAGATGTTCCAGACGGCCAGGGATATGTCCGAAGAACTGGGCAAGCTTGAAGGCTTGTCGGAAGAAGAAAAAAATGATATTGTGAATATTATCGGACTGGGTGCCCTGAAATACTTTATTTTAAAAGTCGATCCTAAAAAGAACATGACTTTCAATCCTGCCGAATCCATTGATTTTAACGGGAATACAGGCCCTTTCATCCAGTATGCCTATGCCAGGATTCAGTCCCTCATGCGCAAAGCAGAAGAAATGGATCTCATTCTCCCGGAAACAGTTAAAAACACTATTACTATAAATGAAAAAGAACGGGAACTGATCAAACTGGTAGATGATTTTCCAGGGGTTATCCGGGAAGCAGGAAATGCGCTTAGCCCTGCTTTGATAGCCAATTACGCTTACGAACTGGTTAAAGAATACAACCAGTTCTATCATGATTTCAGCATCTTAAAAGAAGAGGATACGGACATCCGTAATTTACGCTTAATCCTTTCGAAAGTAATCGGACAGACCCTGTTCGCTGCCATGAAACTCATGGGTATTAATATGCCTGAAAGAATGTAATTTATTTACAAATAATTTATAAACTAAATATAACTATTATGGAACGAACAATTAAAATCTTCACATTTATGATGATTGCCGGCCTGATTGTTGCAGGCTGTACACATCCGGCTGATCCGGCTGAAAGTGCAAAGAAATATCCCAAAACACTCAGCAATATTAAAGAATTAATTAATAAGACGACGGAGGCAAAAAATGAATTTGTTGCATATTCCGGCAGTGCTGACCAAACGAACTTCAATGGTATTGCAAAATTATTCTCTGCTGCTTCTAAATCGGAAGGTATCGGTCTTGCCAGCCTGAAGGAAATATATGAAAATCTGGGATTTACCCCGGACAGTATCCAGACCGGTTTTGAGGTTGAAAATAATGCAGCAAATCTGAAAATAGGATTAAAATATCAAAGTTATATGCTTGAGAAATTGCCTGCTTTCATCGCCGACGCCAAAAAAGAAGGGGAACAAAATGCTGAAACCCTTTTCACGCGTATGCTGAACACGGAGAAAAAATATCAGGACCTGTTCAAGAAAGCCATGGCCGATTCGACCAAAGACAGTCCCAATCTGGTTAAAGGATATCAAGTTTGCAGCAAATGTGGTTCATTAACAGATGCCGCAAATGCTCCTAAAAAATGCAGTGTTTGTGGTGCTTCTAAAAGGAAATTCATATCGTTATAGATAACAAATTTTATTAAAAAAGCCTCGTTAATTCCCTCAATTAACGAGGCTTTTTTATTGTCTGACAGAGGAATCAGATAAAAGAAAAATTGTTAAATTTGATTAATTTAACAAACGGTTCTTAGCAATAGAAATTTAATGTTTATGGCATGGCTTCCATTAAAAATGGTGGCTGAGCGTAGTTGCAGCCATTGGGTGATGTCCTTGCCTGCATGACAACGTCGTTGCCTGAACATAATCCAGGAAGAAGGCGAGTCTTATTGAAACTAAAATTTCGATATCAATGACCACTGATCATAGTAAAATTGATTTACAGCGCCTCATTGCCGAAAAAAACGAACGGCTCAAGGAACTTGCATGCCTCAACCACACCACCGAAATCATCAAACAAGCAAAGCCTGTCGAGGAAACCTTGAGGCAGATCTGCTTAATTTTACCCGATGCCTGGCAATTTCCCGAACTGGCCGTTGCCAGGATAGAGTTTGAAAACCTTACTTTTACCACTCCCAACTTTCACGAAACCCCCTGGAGGCAATTCCAAAAATTTGAAACAGTAGACAAAAAACAGGGAAGGATAGAAATTTTTTATTTAAAAGAGATGCCTTCTTCCGACGAAGGCCCTTTCCTAAAAGAAGAAAGGCATTTAATAAATAATCTGGGCATCATTATCGGAAATTACCTGAACAGCGTGGAAGCCGAATCCTTTTTGCAGAAAATTCCCAGGGAAGAAGCGGCCAGGAAAGAAATCCAGGATTATCAGGCAACTCCGGCCAACAGCAGGCAGTTGCTTCAGAAATTTTTAAGCAGGCACGATTCCAACCTTAATATTTTTCACGACCTGATGCCCTTTCATGTCAAGGAAATATTGTTGATATCGACGCTTTACGATGCTTTCAGCATAGAAAAGGAAGGGCGTTTCTCAGAACACCTTCTGGGTGAATATCAGGAACTCAATCTGACCAGCATTCCCCGGATCACCGGGGTAACGACCTATATGGAAGCCCTGGAGCAGTTGCTTAAAAAACATTTCGACCTGGTCATCCTGATGGTCGGCAGCAATAAAAAGTTACCCTTTGAAGTATGCCAGAAAATCAAACAAGGCTTTCCTTACCTGCCTGTCTATCTTTTATTGAACAACAACAGGGACACAAGCATCCTGCGCTATAAAAAACAACAGCTGGCCGGTATCGACCGGATATTTGTCTGGAATGGAGATTCCAGGGTATTTTTTGCCATAGTCAAACAGCTGGAAGACAAAGTAAACCTCGAAAACGATATACGCCTGGGTATGGTCAAGGTTATCCTGCTGGTTGAAGATTCCGAAAAATATTATTCCCGTTACCTGCCTATGCTTTATTACAGTGTTATCGAACAATCCAGGAAACTCATCGAACAGTCCAGTACAGACGAACTGTATAAAGTGCTCAAACTCAGGGCAAGGCCTAAAATCCTTCTGGCCCAAAATTACGAAGAAGCGAAAGCCATCATCGATAAATATGAAGATAATTTGTTATGCCTGATCTCAGATGTAAATTTCGAAATCCATGGGAAATTTGATCAGGAAGCCGGTTTCAAACTGATTAGTGAAATAAAGGAAAAAATCAATTGGTTGCCCACCATTATCCAATCCCTGGATACAAGCAATTCCCATAAAACTTTCGAACTGAAATCAACCTTTATCAATAAAAATTCGGCAACGCTGTTGCAGGATATAGAAAGTTTTATCAGCCATCTGATTGTTTTCGGGAGCTTTGTTTTCCGTGATGGCGAAGGTAGAAAAATTGCCACGGCCAATAATATTACAGAATTTGAGCAACTTTTAGACACGGTTCCCCTTGAATCGCTTGTGTTTCATGGGACCAGGAATCATTTTTCCTCCTGGCTGATGGCAAGAGGCGAAATTGAAATTGCAAAAAAAATAGGCCCGGTCAAGGTTTCGGATTTCAAATCGGCTTTGGAATTCAGAAAATATTTCAAGTTTATTTTAAAGAGATATATCAGCGAACCCCGTAGTGGGAAAATAATAGACTTTGAAGAAGAGGCTTTATACGACGATTCCAACATTATCTGTCTTGGTTCCGGGGCCCTGGGCGGGAAAGGCAGGGGGCTTGCCTTTATCAATTCGCTCATTCACCACATCGACTTTTCGGATTTCCTTCCCGAGATACAATTCAGGTCGCCTAAGACCTGTATCATTGGCACTGACGAATTTGACCTGTTCCTGGAAAGAAACCATCTCAAGGAAAAAGTTTATGCAGAAACCGACTATACGTTCATCAAAAAACTATTTATTGAAGCCAACCTGAGTGAGGGGCTGATTAAAAAGCTCAAGGCCGTGCTGAAAGTTTATACCCGCCCCCTTGCCATACGGTCATCAAGCCTTTTTGAAGATTCTGCCCTGAAACCTTTCTCAGGTATTTACGAAACCTATCTTTTACCTAACAGCAATCCTGATTTCAACGAACGTTTCAGTCAGGCAGTGAAAGCCATAAAGCTTGTTTTTGCTTCAGTCTTTTCTGATAATTCCCGCACCTATTTCAAAGCCATTGATTATAAAATTGAGGAGGAAAAAATGGCTGTGATCTTACAGGAAGTAGTCGGGAATCAATTTGAACAATATTACTATCCCCATATCAGCGGAACTGCGCAAAGTTACAATTATTACCCCATAGCCCACATGAAGCCTGAAGACGGATTTGCCGTGATCGCTTTGGGACTGGGGCAGTATGTCGTAGAAGGAGAAAAGGCCTGGAGGTTTTCGCCCGTTTATCCCAACCTGGGAATCAGTCCGAACAAAATATTGCTGAAAGACAGCCAGGTTTATTTTTATGCAATTGACCTGTCCAAACAAAATTTCAATCTTCTGAATGAAGGCAGTGAAGCTGGCCTTTCCCGGCCTGATATTTATTTGGCCGAGAAACACGGCACACTGAAACATTGTGCATCGGTTTACAATGCCAATAACGACACCATCGAAGCGGGTTTGTCGACACCCGGGCCCAGGATATTGAACTTTGCCGATATCCTTAAGCACGATTACATCCCTTTAGCCAAAAGCCTGAGCATTGCCCTGGATGTTTTTAAAGAGGCCCTGGGGGCCCCCGTGGAAATTGAATTTGCAGTTGACCTGAACCATTCCGGAGAAAGGCAGCTGCCCTCCTTCTATCTCCTGCAAATCAAACCCTTACTGGGACAGGAAAATGATATTGTTGTAGAGACAGAACTGGATAAAAAAAATATCCTGCTCTATTCCTCACAAAGCATGGGAAATGGTAAAGTTACAGATATAGAGGATGTAATTTACGTGAAGCCTCAATGCTTTGACAAATTACATACCCTGGAAATGGCGGCAGACATTGAAAAAATGAATAAGATCTTATTAAATGAAAACAGGAAATATGTCCTCATCGGCCCGGGACGTTGGGGAAGCCGCGACAGATTTATCGGAATTCCGGTGGCTTGGCCACAAATCTGCAATGCCAAGGTAATCGTAGAAACCAGCCTGGAGGATTTTCCCCTCGATGCCTCCTTGGGTTCGCACTTTTTTCACAATGTCACTTCCATGAATGTGGGTTATTTTTCGGTACAGCATACTTCCCCTTCCGACATGATCAAATGGAATATACTCAGGCAACAACCCGTGGTTAATGAAACAAAATATATAAAACATGTACGTTTTGCAAAGCCATTTTCCATCATTATGAACGGAAATAAAGGTACGGCGTATATCTGGTACGGAAATATCACAGATTATCTGCGTCAAAAAAATCCTGTTCCCTTTTCCTGATAGCCTTATGCATCAATCAAATGGAGAATAAACAGGTAAAATAATTGGCTGAAAGTTGAGTTTAATTTAAAATATTACATTTGTATATTAATAATTAAAGAGCAGGAAATTATGGACTACCTCGATCGATATAATTATTTCAGAAAAGTTTACAATGAACATGAAGACCTGATTAATATCACTGATTCAAACCTTAGCCTGCTAAACCTGAATTTCAAAACAAAAAACAATCATGTCTTTTATGTTAAAGACAAAATAAAAAATCGTTTTGTCCGGAAATTATTCAAACGTGATTCCAGAATCAAGGAGAACAGGGCTTTCCGCTATCCGATGATTAAACATCAGAACGGGAAGAAATCAGACAGTTTTATCATCCTTCTGCATGGTTTAAACGAAAAAGACTGGACCAAATATTTTCCATGGGCTTTTTATATGGCCGAACAGACCGGACGTGACGTGATGCTTTTCCCCATCTCCTTTCACATGAACCGTACACCCAGTGCCTGGAAGGATCCGCATCTCATGTCCAAGATTTCTTTTATAAAAAAGTTGATTAGCCCTCAGGTTCAAAAAGACACCTTTGTCAACGCAGCACTGAGCCTTCGTTTACAATTACATCCCCAGCGCTTCTTCCTTTCAGGAATTGAAACAATTTTTAACTTATTGGATTTATTTAAACAAATTGATGAAAACAAGCATCCCTATATCGCCCCTGGTGCCAGGTATGATCTTTTTGCCTATTCCATCGGAGCATTTCTGACCGAAATTTTATTGATGTCCGACCCTGAAAAAAGGTTCAGCAATTGCCATGCCATGTTATTTTGCGGAGGGGCCAATTACGACCGTATGCACGGAGTATCAAAATTCATCATGGACAGTGAAGCCAACAATGCCATCACAAATTTCTTCCTCAACAATCTCGACAAGGAATTAAAAAAAGACAGAAGGTTGCGTAAACTGATTAATGATACGGAAACAGGATTTTATTTTAAATCACTGATAAACAGCAACAAGATGGTTGAAGAAAGAGAAAACCGCCTGAAAGAAATCAGCAATCGCATGGCAGCCGTCGGACTGCAAAAAGACAGTGTTATGCCCGCCGAAGCATGCAGGCTATCACTTCAGGGGGATAAGAGTGATATCCCCATTCAGTTTTTGACTTTGGACTTCCCCTTTTCTTATTCGCATGAGAATCCTTTCCCCGCTTCAGAGAAAATAAGAAGTGAGGTGGATAGCAGTTTCCGGGAAGTATTTGATAAAGCATCAAACTTTTTACAGTAGCTTTGAAAACCGGATATCCTTTTAAAATCGCGGATTCTCTGAAATTTCTTGAAATTATTATCCAAGCTTTACACATGAAATTTATTCTCATTTTGATATTATCAGTTATTTTGTTCAGTTCCTGTACGGAAAGAATGGATATTGAACTGGATAAAACTTATCCCAGGCTTGTTGTAGAAGGTAACCTCACCTCTGAAGAAGCTTTTCAAAAGGTCAAACTTACAAGATCCTCAGATTTTATGACAGATCAATCTTATGAGCCTGTATCAGGTGCAAAAGTCACCATCTATGATTCAATCAGCAAGAATTATTTTAATTTATTTGAAAACGACAGCATCAAAGGGCTTTATCAGACCAAATCCCATGTGCGTGGAATACCAGGACATACTTATAATCTGAAAATAGAGAATGTCGATATAGACAGCAATGGGATTAAGGAAACATATACAGCATCCTCTACCATGCAACCCATCAATCCAATTGATTCTATTGACATTGTCCCCTATATTGAAAAAATAAGCAAGGAAAAAGGTTGGGAAATCAGGCTGTACATGTGGGATTCGCCTCAAAAAGATTATTACGTGTTTAAAATATTAAAAAATGGGAAATTATTGTCGGATACCATCACGGAATGGGAATATACTGATGATGTGCTTTTTGACAACCAATATATTAATGGAATAACCTGCTACTATTTGAAGGAGAAAAAGGAGGATGAAAAATTACAAAGTGGAGATGTGGTCACCCTCGAAGTAGATGGAATCAATAAAGATTACTTTAATTTCATTAATGATGCGATAATGAATTATTATCCGTCCATTCCAATTTTTAGTCCTCCCCGGGCAAATGTCAGTACCAACATCCTGCCCAAGGAAAAAACATTTGGTTTCTTTGCGGCGTATTCAGTGAGAAAAATAAGTGTTATATATAATGATCACGGAAAACCTCCATTTTAATTTTATGATTATCCTCATCATTATCAAAAATAAATGTAGCAGATTTAAAAGAGAAGTTATAATTTCGCAATTTCAAATATGAAATGTTTTATGAAGAATAATTTGTGGGGATTCGTTAAGAAAATTTTTGCCATTATCAAATCGCTTTGTCTTATCTGCTACCGGAGATTTTCAGCTTTCAATAAAAAAGTTAAACAGAAACCGCGTGGAATAAGGTTCCTGGCTTATACAGGTTATGTTGTATGCCTATTTGTCATCTATTTGATTCTGGTTGATATTAATTTTTTATGGCTTTTTGGCCGTTCGCCCAATGTCAGGGAAATTGGAAACCCGCACATGGACATTACCTCTGAGTTGTATTCTTCGGATGGAAAACTGATAGGGAAATACTTTGACGTGAACCGTACACCGGTTAAATATTATGAAATCTCGCCGAAGCTGATTAAAACCCTGGTTGCAACAGAAGATGCACGTTTCTATTCGCATCACGGAATTGACATAAAAGCCTCTTTTTCAGTACTTTGGTACATGGCAAGAGGAGACAAACGCGGAGGCAGTACCATCACCCAACAATTGGTAAAAAACCTGTTTAAAACCCGTTCGAATTATTCCAGGGGATTGCTGGGGTATGTGCCTTTGGTCAGGGTATTAATTTATAAAACCAAGGAATGGATTAATGCACTAAAAATCGAGATGCTTTATTCCAAAAAGGAAATCCTGACCATGTACTTCAATACAGTGGATTTCGGGAGTAATACCTATGGAATCAAAACTGCAGCCAAGACTTTCTTCAACACTACTCCTTATAAGCTGAATTACCAGCAATGTGCA
>JAUZOH010000112.1 GCA_030706565.1 Bacteroidota bacterium
CATGTTATTATATTCCGAGTCTGCAATTTTCAGACGGATAGATTGGGCACAGACAGTAAAATTTATTAATAAAATCAACAGACTGCTAAATGGTGCTTTCATCCTATATTGATTTAAAACTGTTTTACCTTCACAATATTCATAGAGTTTTTATGAAATTTTAAAGCTAGCGGTGAATGGTGATCGTTTTGACACTCGATTTTTTCCCCTTGTTGAGTCCTACAATCACAAAATAATTTCCATCCGGCAGTTTTTTCCCTGCCGCAGCTCCCTGGTTGCCTCTTCCATCCCAGTCGTTTCTGTAGTTATCGTTTTCGTAAACTATATTTCCAAATCGATTATAAACTTTTAGAGAGATTTTATTATTATCCCTTCCGGTGATCACAAGAAAATCATTAATTCCGTCATTATTAGGGGAGAAACCTTCAGGAATAAAAATTTCCTGGGCAAAAGAGAAGGGAGTCGGGTCATTTTCACCTGCTTCATTGGCATTCCCGTTACCATTTGGATCAGGATTGACTCCATTTTCTGAAAGGTCTGATACAATCGTTCCGGTAGAATCTATCCCGCTGGCATAGGCAGAATTAAATACCACTGTTGATGAATTATCTTTTGACTGTGCTGTTAAAGGAATTGTGATATAGACTGAAGCCCCGGCCGGTAAACGGCAATCAGGAGCCAGAAGGGTTGTATCATTGATTCCATCATACTGCGAATTCGTTCTTATATCTCCTGAGGAAGAAATATTCCCGTTCAGTTGAAAAGTAAAGTTATTTTTAAAAACTTTTGACAAATTATCATTCACCTGAAAATAATAAAGATCTTCATTTCCCAGGTTTTTTACGGTAATTGTATATTTAATGTCGTATCTGTTGTTATGTATGTTAATAACATCCACAGATTTGGCCACTCCAATGGCCGGGTGGGGAACAAACATTTCCCTGACCGTAATTACTATGGTATCATAAGCACAAAGTACAGGCATCCCTATATCACAAAAGTGAATTACAAAAGAATCCTTACCTGTGAAATTCAATTTGGGTGTATAAATGAGTTTACCCAATAACTTTTCTATTTTAACTTTCCCGTTTAAAGGCTTATTCGCAAGGGTCATAGAGAATTTATCTATGTTTTTATCAGGATCGAAATTTTGCCTGAGGGGAAACATTTCAAGGGGCTTGTTTTGAGCCGTTGAATCATAAATCCTTAATGAAAATGGATTTTGATTGACATGATGAACCGTGATAAAAATAGTATCATTCGTAAAAGCTGCAGGAGTAACATTCTCAGATATTCTGGCTATGATGGTATCGTAACCATAATAAAATTTTTCGGGGATATAAGTGATTATCCCGCTTGAAGATTCAAGATAATTTTTACCATGATTTGCATGTTTTATTATTCTGACAATCAATGAATTTCCATTTGTTTTTTTTGCAGCGTATATTGTGGGAACAATGTCTACAGGGGTATTTTCGTCAGTGAAAATTGTATCGTTTGAGGATTCCCTTAAATTTACTGCTTTATTACCTGAAGTTATTGAATCAACGGATAATACCGGATCCCGATATGTTAATATTGGCTGATATATTGGATTGCTTGAATGATGTATGGGGGACAAGGTGAACAGTCCTGTGTTATGGATTGCTATCATAGTTTGTGAAATACCTGTGAAAACCATGAGAAAGAAAATGCGATTTAGTCTGATTTTTAGCATAGTTTTGAACATAAAAGGCAAAAAACAAGACATGACATTTGTTAATAAAAATTATCCAAATGTTTCAGAAACGCGATCTGTCATATTATTTAATGGCTTAGTTTAAAAGGGGAAATGACTATAACAGAGCCTAATAAAATTACTAATCTTTTTTAATAAAGTAAAATATTTCAAGTCCTTTTTTCAATGCTGAAGATCTATTCTGATTAAAAAATGAGTATAAAAAATACTCATTTCGATTATTTGAGTATAAGGACCGATGAGGGAGAGTGATAAGTATTTTCTATTTCCTTCCAGTAGTTGTAGCTGAGAAGTATTAGGTCGTGGGCCTTGTTTTTCCGGAATTGCGGGGAATTGCCATTTTGTAGTTCAACCCATTGATAATAGTTTCCGGTTGATTGAAAATCTGTTACTTCTTCAGAAAGAAATATTTTTACCTGGCAAGTGGAATTTTCTGCTATTCTTTTGGCGTAATTGGCCAGAAACAAATCAGGGTTCTGGTCTATATACACAAAAATATTTTTTAAGTCAGTGAGTCCATTGTCAATAAGAATTCCAACATGACATTTATCCTGAACCAGGAGGTTATGAACAATCCCTCCTGTTTTTTTGGAAGTGAAAGGTGATTTTGCGGCTCCCATCAATAATAAATCCACATTTCTTTTCTGGCAGTAATTCTGGATTTTTTGGGGAATATTGTTGGAGACTTTATATTTTGTTCTCAGATTGATTCCTAATTCTTCTGCGGTATCTTTTACAGGTTGAAATAAAGTTTCATCAAATTGAAAAATATTTTGAATAGACATTTCCGAAAAGGGATAAACATGAAAAGCCGTAATTTCGGTATTGAAAGCTTCTTTTCCTGTCAGGATATCTGCAAGTTTTAATAATTTGTTGCCCATTCCCGGGTCGGCAAAAGAGAATAAAACTTTATATTTTGGAATTTCAGCAGCCAATATGGGTTCTTTTCTTTTAAACAGAAAATTGATCAGGTTGATGGAAGGGCCTGTCATTAATGTGGTGAAGATGGCCATAATCACCATCATCACGAATATCTGGGAGGTGAGAATTCCCATGTCGTAACCAATGTTTATTACGATAAGTTCCATCAGTCCCCTGGTATTCATCAGGGAGCCCAGCAACAGGGAATTTTTCCAGGATATTCCCACGAACCTGGCTGAAAAGGTTGTGCCCAGGAATTTCCCCACAATTGCCGTGAGGATGACTACAAGGCAGAACCACAAACTTTCCTGGTCGAGTATGCCTACCTTTGTACGCAATCCCGTATAGACGAAAAACAGCGGCAATAGTAAAATAAGGCTGATATCTTCGATTTTTTCCGCCAGCAGTTTTTTAAAATCCCTGTCCCTTGGAATGATAACCCCGGCAATAAAAGCTCCAAAAAGCGCATGAATGCCAATAATTTCGGTCAGGTAGGAAGACATGATTAATAAGAGAAAGACAAAAGCCACCACCGGCTGGGTTAAGTTTTCTTTGGAAACATAGATTTCGCTTAGTTTTTTCAGAAAGGGATGAAGTACATAAAACATGAAGAAGATATAAATTGCAGAGAAGATAAGGGTAAATAAGGCATTACTGATAGAACCCGCTTTGACAATCGCAATGATAAAAGCCAGCAGGCACCATCCTGTGATATCGCCGATAGCTGCAACAGTTATAGACATTGCACCCAAAGGCGAACGGGTTAGCCCTTTTTCATGAATAATGCGTGCCAAAACAGGGAAGGCTGTGATACTCATCGAAATTCCAAGGAAAATGGAAAAACCGGCAAAAGTACTTTTGCCGGATGCATATAGAGGAAACAGGAAATAGGATAGAATTACCCCTGAGATAAAAGGAATGATAATTCCCGAGTAACTGATCATGATGGCAGAATTGGCCTTCTTTTTGAAAACACTGCTATCCAGTTCCATTCCAATGATAAACATGAAAAACATCAGACCGATCTGGCTTAAAACATGCAAATTATTTAATGAACCCGGGGGAAAAAGAAAGACCGAAAAGTTCGGCAAATAATATCCCAAAACAGAAGGCCCCAGGAAAATTCCGGCCAGTATTTCTCCAATTACGGTAGGTTGTCCCATTTTTTGGAAAAGGGTACCAAACAAACGGGCAATGATAATGATGGCAATAATCTGTAGCAGAAGGATACTTAAGGGATGGGTAATGTTTTCTGAAAAACCTTTGATGAAAATATTCAGGGTAGATGACCGGGCTGTGGACGGAACAAATTGACTTTCCTGATTGACTGGTCGATTTAAAGGTTTAAGCTTTGAACCTTTTTCAATCAGAAAGATCAGCAAAAAACAAAATATCGAAAATGTGAGAATATAAAAGATAAAGTTTTTCTTCATTTCTTACATGTTATTTAAAACTAATATGTAAGTGCCAGGAATCTCATCATTAATCGTCCGGATAAAGTTAAAAAAAAAGCATCAAGGTATTCCCTGATGCTTT
Organism: Bacteroidota bacterium; assembly: GCA_030706565.1. Lineage (NCBI taxonomy): Bacteria > Pseudomonadati > Bacteroidota > Bacteroidota bacterium. Next base: position 4,196 of record JAUZOH010000112.1, read on the forward strand.
TATATAATTGAAAATAATTCTTATTTTTTTGCCTGACCTTGTTTAGCAACGGCTTCCATAGCTTTTTTTACCAATTCAGGATCGCCAATGTAGTAACTTTTAAGAGGTTTCAGATCATCATCCAGTTCATATACCAAAGGCAAACCGGTAGGAATATTCAATTCCACGATTTTGTCGTCAGGAATATTATCGAGATATTTAACCAAAGCACGAAGGCTGTTGCCGTGAGCGGCAATGATTACTTTTTTGCCTTTTTTAATTTCTGGAACAATTGTTTCCTTCCAATAAGGGACAAATCTGGCAACGGTATCTTTCAAACATTCAGTAAGAGGGAGGTCTGTTTCAGGGACATCCTCATAAGCAGGGGAATTGCCGGGATAACGGGGATCTGATTTTTCTAAGGAAGGAGGGGCGATATCATAACTTCTTCTCCAGATTTTAACCTGGTCTTCCCCATGTTTGGCAGCGGTTTCAGATTTGTTTAAGCCCTGCAATGCGCCATAATGGCGTTCGTTCAGACGCCAGGATTTAATAACCGGAATCCAAAGCAGGTCCATTTGTTCCTGAACCAGCCAAAGTGTGCGGATGGCACGTTTAAGAACGGAAGTAAAAGCCATATTGAAGGTGAAGCCAGCATCCTTAAGCGCTTTTCCAGCTTTTTTGGCTTCCTCTACTCCTTTTTCGGAAAGATCGACATCGGTCCAACCCGTGAAACGGTTCTCTTTGTTCCATTCACTCTCACCGTGTCTGATAAGTACAACCTTATACATAACGAAAATAAATTAAATTAAAATTATCAAAAGTGGGTTGTACTGGATTCGAACCAGTGACCCCTACCCTGTCAAGGTAATGCTCTAAACCAGCTGAGCTAACAACCCCTAAATTTTTGCACAAACCTAAAGGAATTTTATAAATTTCACAAGAGGTACTAAAAGTTTTAATCAAAAAGTATCATCCTCCTGCTTTTTTCGCCTTATATCCAGCATTGATTAAAATCTGCAGGATCTTATCCCTTAAATCGCCCTGAATTAAAATTTCTCCATCTTTCACTGTTCCCCCAACGCCACATTTTGTTTTCAGCATCTTTCCCAACGATTCCAAGTCTTCACTTTTACCAGTAAATCCATTGATCAAGGTGACGGCTTTACCTTTACGGTTTTTTTTATCCAGCCATATCCTCAGATCCTGACTGGCGGGTAAAAGGGTTTCTGTTTCTTCATGCTTCACTTCCAGGTGAGTTTCTTTGTTGGTGGAATAAACAAATTGTAAGTCTTTTTTTGCCATAATCAGACTGATTTTGTACAACAAAGTTATTAAAAATGCTTAAAAAACAGAACGATAAATGAATTTTAATGCAATATTTCTTTTGTCCCGGCCATGATCTTTATCAGGAAAAAATATTTATAATTGATTTTATCTTACTCATTTACAAAAATCAATGCCTGAGAAAAATTCTTTTTTTATTCTAATATTAATTTATACTTTTGCACCACTAATTTTTAGTGAAAATTGGATGTTGAACATAGTCAACGGTTTCTAATTCCCATTTATGATGTTTTAGATGGGGAGCATGAGTTTACTTTTCAAGTAAGTAAACCGTTCTTTGAACAATTTAAAGATTCGGAAATAAGGGATGGAGATTTAACCCTCAAAATTATTCTGAATAAACAGGGGCAAAATATGGGTCTTGATGTTAGGATACAAGGTACTGTCAATGTTTGTTGCGACAGGTGTCTCGAATATTTTGATTTATCTGTTGAATATGAAAGTGGGAGTGTAGAGATTAAAAGTGAGGTATCCGGGGTTGAGGAGGATGATGACGAAGTGATTTATATTCCGGAAAAAGAGAAGGAAATAGATCTCACTCAATATGTTTTTGAATCGATATGTTTACAGGTGCCTTACAGGCATGTTCATCCGGACGATGAACATGGGCAAAGTACCTGTGACCCCAGAATGCTCGAAAAGATCAAGCAATATTCGGTAAATGAAGAGAAGATTGATTCGCGTTGGGAAGAATTGAAGAAATATTTAGAAAACAACAATTAAAAGTTAAATTAAGATGGCAAATCCTAGAAACAGACATTCTAAACAAAGAACTCGCAAACGCAGAACACATTATAAAGCAATAGCTCCAACTGTTTCCACTTGTTCAAACTGTGGGGCAAGCGTACAATACCACAGAGTATGTCCTGCATGTGGATATTACAGAGGCAAATTGGCAATTGAGAAGACAGTAACGGCATAGTGTGAAGCGGGGGTTGATTGCTGATGAGATTAGGAGTTGATATACTAGGGGGGGATTTCGCCCCTGAAGCAACTGTTTTAGGCTCAATACTTGCATTTAAGGAATTATCGTCTGATGTTCGTTTGGTGTTGATTGGGAATGAGCCGGAAATAAAGAAAATATGTGAGAGGGAAAAATTTGATCCCTCGAATTTTGATTATGTACATACCACCAATTCTATTGGTATGGGAGAACATCCGGCAAAGACTTATCAACAAAAACCGGATTCCAGTATTGCGTTGGGTTTTGGTATGCTTAAGCACGGCCAGATTGACGGCTTAGCAAGTGCGGGCAATACCGGAGCAATGATGGTGGGGGCAGTGTATACTGTCAAAGCAATTCCTGGTGTCATCCGGCCTGTTATATTAACTACTATCCCGCAAGTAACAGGGACTCCTCTTGTTTTGCTTGATGTCGGAATAAATCCTGATGCCAGACCTGATGTATTATGTCAATATGGACTATTAGGTTCCATATATTCAGAAAGTGTTTATCACGTTGAAAATCCAAAAGTTGCGCTTTTGAACATAGGAAGCGAAGATCAAAAGGGAAACCTGGTGTCAAAGGAAACCTTTCAGTTGATGAAAGAAGCCAAAGAGTTCAATTTTATCGGCAATTTGGAAGGCAACGATTTGTTCAGCGGGAAAGCCAATGTATTGGTTTGCGATGGATTTGTAGGCAATATCGTATTGAAAGAGGCTGAAGCTTTTTATACCCTGCTCAAGAAGCGGAAAATTGAAGATGATTTTTTCAATCAGTTCAATTTCGAAGTTTATGGGGGTACGCCTGTTTTGGGGGTAAATGCACCGGTAATTATAGGACATGGCAGGTCAAACGAAAGGGCGATAAAAAATATGATCCTGCAAACCCGGCAGGTCATTGAAGCCAGGATTTGCGAAAAGATTAAAGATGCATTCAACAATGTGGAATAACCTTTAAAATTAATAGTTCATTAAAAGTATAAGACTTTACTTAAAACTTTTCGAATGAAAATTAAAGCAGCAATTACAGGTATAGAAGGTTATGTGCCTGATTATAAACTTACCAATGAAGAACTCAGCACCATGGTTGATACTTCTGATGAGTGGATCATGCAAAGAGTAGGAATCAAAGAAAGAAGAATTCTTAGAGGTGAAGGGGAAGGAAAAGCCACTTCGGATTTGGGAGCTGAAGCTGTTAAAAGATTGTTGAAGAAAACCAATACTTCGCCTGATGAAGTAGATTTTTTGCTTTGTGCTACGGCAACTGCTGATATGCATTTCCCCGCAACCGCAAATATTATAAGTGACAAAGTTGGTATAAAAAATGCTTTTAGTTTTGACCTGAATGCTGCCTGTTCAGGTTTTCTTTATGGCTTGGTTACAGCTGCCAAATATGTGGAGTCAGGTTCCTGCAAAAAGGTAATTGTGGTCGGGGCCGATAAGATGTCTTCGATTACCGATTACACCAACCGCACTACTTGTATTCTTTTTGGAGATGGTGCCGGCGCGGTGATGCTCGAGCCAACAACCGACGAATTGGGCGTAATGGATTATATTTTTCATGTAGATGGTTCCGGACGTACGCATCTCTGCCTGAAAGCAGGCGGTAGCCTTAGACCTTCTTCTTATGACACTATTGATGCCCATGAACATTATATTTACCAGGAAGGACAGCAGGTTTTCAAACATGCTGTTTCCAATATGGCCGATGTTTCTGCAGAGATGATGGAAAAACATCATCTTACTGCTGATGATATTGCATGGCTCGTTCCCCATCAGGCAAATCTCAGGATTATTGATGCCACGGCAAGGAGAATGGGACTGAGCAAGGAGAAAGTAATGGTCAATATCCAGAAATACGGGAATACTACAGCTGCTACTATTCCACTTTGCCTGTGGGAGTGGGAAAAACAACTTAAGAAAGGTGACAACCTTATTCTTGCTGCTTTTGGCGGAGGGTACACTTGGGGTTCCATCTGGCTGAAATGGGCCTATGATTCTAAATAACTTGTTTTTTAGTAACCCGATTATATTTCAAAGCCTGAAGCGATTCGGGCTTTTATTTTAATATTTTATTCTTTTCCTGATCTGATCGTTTTCTAATTCCCTCATTGCATCAGCAGCAATCCATTTTGCGGTTTTATTATCCTGGCTGTATATTTCTTTAGCTGCTTCAAGGGCTTTTTCATTGAGCGCCCAATTTCGTTTGCCTATCTGCCGCAATGCCCAGTTTACGGCTTTTTTTACAAAATTTCTGGAGTCCGTAGAATAGGTTTTGATCAGGTACAGGAATTCTTCAAACTTTTGATTCTCCGCCTTTTTATCGCTGACTGCCAACCGGGCCATCATTACAAAACCTGCCCTTCTGACAAATTCTTCTTCCCTTGCTGCCCAGACCTGAGCTTTTTGGTAAGCCAGGGCAGTATCTTCAAAGAGGTTGCCGCAGCATTGGTCGCAGATATCCCAAGAGTAAAAGTCTTTCACCCATTTTTCCATCATCTGGCTGTCTGTCTGCTTTGGATCGGCAACCAGGGTTGCCAGCAGTTTCGCTTCGTGATAGGGTTGTTCCCATAATTGAAGAGCCAGGGTGTGATCCTTTCCAATCTCCCTGGCCATTTTTCTTAAGACCGGGATGTTTACCCCAAAAGCAGTTTCTGATTTTATCCCAAACCGGGCCATGCCTTCACGGTTTGCTTCATTGGCCAGGCTTTTAAATGTTTCCAGGATATCGTTTAAGTCCATTTGTTTTTGTTTAGGTTTAATGTCTGATACTACCGGAATATTAAAGAAAATCTAAAGATAAAAAGAACTGCCCTTTTTCAAAACATTTGGCTTTCCTCCGCCTTTTTCGTTTTTAAGTTTTTCAAGTTTAGTTAATTGCATTACATAGTATTCATAAAACAAAAATAGTATAAATTTGAACTTACTCCTTTTCCCTGATTTTTCAATTCCATTTTCCGGTAAAATAAGGGGAGTCCCGGCTTAGATTTCTGAAAATATTATTCTGACTGATGTTTTCACTATTCAAAAAAAACTCTAAAAAGTTAATTGACAAATAAGTAACTTAATAAACATTGCTTAAATTTGTATATGGGCACTTTATTGATAGAGCAGCCTGGAGTAAATAAATTCAATTTATCATTAAAACAGGAGCCAACCGTCCATAATATCCAGAAAACGATTTTAACTCAGCTTACATTTTGTTTTATTAATTTTTCCGGAATATGAGCCAGTTATGTTTTCTTCCCAAAAAGGCAAAGAGAAGCAGGTATCTTCTTTTATTCTGTTGCAGCAGGTTGTTATTGCAGGAAAAGAAAAGTCAAAAATATTTCGGGATATTATTTTTATTGAACTTGTCCTTATGTTCCTTCGCTCAGGAAGACAGTATCCTGCATTTTTCGTTGGCTCAGGCTCAGAGCTATGCCAGTCAAAACTGTTATGCAATTCGGAACGGACTAACCGATATAGCTACTGCAAAAAAGAAGGTATGGGAAACAACGGCCATAGGTTTGCCCCAGGTTTCCGGAAATGTTACTTACCAAAATCTTTTCAATCCCATTGACGTTGATTTCTCCGGGTTTTTTAATAACGGGGGTTCTTCCTCCTCTTCAAAAATGGGTGTAATTGAAATGATGCCCAAATCAAATACGACTTTTAAACTGACTGCCTCCCAGCTTCTTTTCAGCGGTGAATATATTGTTGGGTTGAAGGCTGCCAGGACCTACCTGGATATGAGCGAGCAAAGCCTTAAAAAATCGGAACTGGATACCAGGGAAATTGTAACCAATACGTATTACCAGATTGTGATGATGCAGCGAATTTCTGAAATCCTCCGGGCAAATGCAGGTTTGATGGATAAAACCCTGAATGATTATAAGGAAATGCTGAAAGTAGGAATGGCCGAAGAAACCAGCATTGATCAGCTCAGGATCAATAAGACGGATTTGGACAATCGCCTGAGCCAAACCATAAGGGGTATAGAAATACTTGAAAAATTGCTGAAGTTCCAGATGGGCGTTGATATCAATCACCAAATAGCATTAAGTGATTCGGTGGAAACATTTATAAAACAGGCTATGTTTCCATTGATGTCAACAGAAAGATTTAAGGTGCAGGAATATATAGATTCTAAAATTCTGCAAACCAATGAAAAAGCATCG
>JAUZOH010000113.1 GCA_030706565.1 Bacteroidota bacterium
CGTAAACATGGCTGTGACCAGAATATATTGATTTATTGCGTGAAGGGTAAGGGCTGGGTGGAATGCCAGGGCGGAAGAAAAACTCTGTCAGAAAACCAGTTTTTTATTATTCCCGCCCAGGTACCTCATTCGTATGGCGCTGATAAGGCTTCGCCCTGGACTATTTATTGGATACATTTTAAAGGAGATATTGCCGGACGTTTTGTGGATGACATTTTAAAAATCAGGGATATGGAAACCAACGAAAGTTCGCGGAACAGGGAAAGGATTACCGCAATGTTTAAGGAGATTTACGAAAACCTGTCGATGGGTTACAGCATTGAGAACCTTGAATATTCAAGCATTTGCCTGTGGCGCCTGCTGGGCTCCTTCAAATATACCGCACAGTTTCAGCGCACCAATGAGGCGAAGAGACACGATATTGTTGAAAAAGGTATATTATATATGAACGACCACATCCAGGAAAAAATCAGGCTGGAGGACCTGGCTTCGAGCTGTGGTTTGTCGGTTTCCCATTATTCAAAGGTATTTAAGGCCAAGACCCTGCATTCGCCAATGGCCTATTTTAATGACCTGAAGATACAAAAAGCCTGTCAGTTGTTGGATTTTTCGGACATGCAGGTAAAGGAGATTTCCGCCCAGCTGGGGTTTGACGATGTGTTTTATTTTTCCCGCCTTTTTAACCAGACCATGGGGCTGTCGCCAACCCTGTACAGGAAAAAGAAGAAGGGGTAAAATCCCCATAGAGACAAGGTATATCCCGTCTCTACATATAAAAAAACCGCTTAAATTCATCATTTAAGCGGAAAAAATGAAAATAAAAAATAAAAAAATTAACCCAGATACGTCTTCAGTAATTTACTACGTGAGGTATGACGTAAGCGGCGAATAGCTTTCTCTTTAATCTGACGGACCCGTTCGCGGGTAAGTCCGAATTTTTCTCCTATTTCTTCCAAAGTCATTTCCTGAATTCCAATGCCAAAGAAAAGTTTGATGATGTCTCTTTCGCGTTCGGTCAGGGTAGAGAGTGCGCGGTCGATTTCTTTGGAAAGGGATTCGTTGATCAGCCGCCTGTCAGCATTTGGCGAATCATTGTTTACCAAAACATCCAGCAAGCTGTTGTCTTCACCGTCAACAAAAGGAGCATCAACGGATACGTGCCGTCCCGAAACCCTCAGGGTGTCGGAAACCTTTTCTTTAGGTAATTCCAGGGCATCGGCAAGTTCTTCAGGAGACGGGGTACGCTCAAACTCCTGTTCGAATTTGGAATAGGCCTTGTTAATCTTATTTAAGGAGCCAACCTGATTCAGAGGTAAACGGACAATTCTGGATTGTTCGGCCAATGCCTGCAAAATGGACTGACGAATCCACCATACAGCATAGGAAATGAACTTAAAACCTCTGGTCTCATCAAATTTCTCGGCTGCTTTAATTAATCCTAAGTTTCCTTCATTGATCAAATCGGGTAAACTTAATCCTTGATTTTGATATTGTTTTGCTACTGAAACCACAAATCTCAAATTTGCTCTTGTTAATTTTTCAAGTGCAGCCCTGTCTCCCTTTTTAATCCTTTGTGCCAACTCAACTTCTTCCTCAACAGTAATCAGTTCTTCTCTCCCTATCTCTTGCAAGTATTTGTCAAGGGAAGCACTTTCTCTGTTAGTAATTGATTTTGTGATTTTTAATTGTCTCATTATAATGCCTCGAATTTTTTGCAAAGTTACTCATTTTTCAGGTAACTTTCAATTATCTTTAAACTTTTATATGATTCCTTCATCAGATTGTAAATTAAAAACATCACAACCTGATGAAGAATCCTTGTTGGTCAGTTACATGCCAAAAGCGTAGTAAGCAACATTCCCATCGGGATAAATGCCCTGAATGAAAACACCGCCCTTAGTCTTGGCAATAACACTCCTGATATCATCAACGCTGACAACAGGTTTGTTGTTTATTTCCATGATAATAAACCCTTCTTCAACTCCGGCTTTTTTCAGTTTTCCATTCTGAAGTTCTATTACTTTCACTCCATGGGATATTTTCAGGTCTTTTTTCTCTTCAGCGGAAATTTCTTCGAAACTGGCTCCTAATGTTCCTACCAGGGCTTCTTTGCTGATCATCTTTGTACGTCCCTGCATGTTACGTAAAGTTACCTCAAATTGTTTCATTTTATTATCCCTCATTACCGTAACCATGACTTTATCATTGGGGTGGAACTTGTTGATCTCTTCCTGCAGGCTGGCCGTATTGTTGATTTCATTATCGTTTACTTTAACAACCACATCGCCTTCTTTTATTCCGGCGGCAGCTGCGCTACCTTTTTCAACTACTTTGGCAATATATACTCCTTCAATTTTATCTATTTTTTTACTTTTGGCTAAAGAGGCATCTACGTCTTGAATGATTACACCCAAAACGGCCCTTTGTACTTCGCCATATTTCATTAAATCGGCAACAACCTTTTTGGCAATGTTTACAGGAACGGCAAACGAATTGCCCGAATAAGCTCCGGTGGGGGTGGCAATCGCCGTATTGATTCCTACCAGTTCTCCTTTTGTATTGACCAAAGCTCCGCCGCTGTTGCCGGGATTTACTGCTGCATCGGTCTGAATGAACGATTCTATGGGCGATTTGCTGTTCTCGCCAAGCAGGTTAATGTTCCTGCCTTTGGCACTGACTATTCCGGCTGTTACAGTAGAGGTAAGGTTATAAGGATTGCCAACTGCCAGTACCCATTCGCCAATTTTCAGATCATCCGAGTTCCCGTAAGTGATGAAAGGGAGGTCTTTTTCATCTATCTTCAGCAGGGCAATATCTGTGCTGGGATCCGTACCAATTACCTTTGCCGTATATTCCCTTTTATCATTTAAAACGACCTGTATGGAATCGGCTTTGTCAATAACATGGTTGTTGGTAATTATATATCCATCGGCTGAAATGATTACCCCTGAACCGAATCCTAAAACAGGCTGGGGAGTAATATTCCTGTCACCAAAAAAGAAATCATAAAAAGGATTATCCGAATCAATCATGTTTTTGGCACTTCCCAAAGACTTTGTTTTGACATGCACCACGGCATGCACCGTTTTTTCAGCAGCATAAGTGAAATCGACCGGATCATTCTGGAATTTTTCTGCCGGTCCGTATAGCCTTTCCTGACCTCTTGATACACTGCTTTGAATCCGGCTGTTTTGGATTGCTTTGGCACTGACCGAGGTGATTATCAAACCACAAAATAAAACTGTTAAAAAAGTTCTTCTTAAGTTACTCTTCTTCATCTTCATTTAAAAATTTAAGAATTTGACGTTAAGTTAATCATGAATTATATGATTTTGGGATTAAACCGGAATCCATAAAGCAGAAGTTCAAACTGACCTCCGTTTAAGGTTTCATTCCAATTTAAATCTTTTTAAATATCCTTGCATTCAACATTTAAAATCAAGAATTGTTTAGCTTGTACTCCTAAAAAATTAAATTATTAATGGTACTTTTGCTTTAATTTTATGCATGTAAAACGCAAAAATGTTCTGGATGTTGTCAGAAAATTATAAATTAACAATTTTTTAATCCCAAATTAAATGTTGGTTCATTTTAACAAGTATCAGGGGGCAGGCAATGATTTTGTGCTGGTCGACAATCGTAATGCCCATTTGGCCCTTTCAGTAAGTCAGATAAAAGGAATTTGTGACAGAAGGTTTGGAATAGGAGCCGATGGACTGATGTTGCTTGATAATCATTCCTCGCTTGATTTTCAGATGAAATACTATAATTCTGATGGCCGTGAAAGTACCATGTGTGGCAATGGAGGAAGATGTATCACTGCTTTTGCAAAGAAACTGGGTATTGTTGAAGAGCACGCACATTTTCAGGCTATTGATGCTGTTCATGAATCCTTTATTGATCCGGCATCAGGAATTGTTAGACTTAAAATGAACGATGTTCATGAAGTTGAAGCCGGAACCGGTTATTTTTACCTCAATACAGGTTCGCCGCATTTTGTGACTTTTGTTCAGGATGTAAAAAATATGGATGTCTTTTCCGAAGGCCGTAAAATAAGATATAACCAACGGTTTAAAGCTGAGGGCACCAATGTGAATTTTGTTGAACATATCTCTGATGCCCATATTTTTGTCCGTACTTATGAACGCGGAGTTGAAGATGAAACCTATTCCTGTGGGACCGGAGTAACTGCTTCTGCCATAAGCACTGCCCTGAAAAGCAAGTCCGGTAGAAATTCCTATGATATTTCTACACTGGGAGGGGAGCTGAAAGTAAGTTTTGAAAAAGTATCCGATCAGGAATTTAAAAATATATGGCTGGAAGGTCCTGCAACCTTCGTTTTTGAAGGGAATATCGAAATTTGATTAACAAACTAAAATTATAATCTGTATAATTTTGGTCGACGAATATTGTCTTACATAGTTTTTTTTCATGATTTTTTAAAATTCTGGAAATTATTTCAAAAAAAATAGTAAATTTCTCTTAATTAAAAACTTAAAAGTCAAAAACTATGAAGAAAATTGTTGCATCAATCGTTTTGATGGCTTTCACTACTCTTTTAATTTGCAATGCCCAGGAAACGAAAGCTAAGGTTGAAAAGAAGAAGGCCAAGACTGAGCAGGTTCAGAAAAAAGCTGTAAAGAAGAGTGTTGAACAAAAAGCCAAAACAGAGAAAACACAGGCCGTTTCAAAAGCAAAAGCTGAAAAAGGTAAAGCTGTAGAGACAGGTAAGGCTAAAGCAGAAAAAACCAAGTCTGCTGTAAAAACCAAAGCCGAAGGTGAAAAGACTAAGGCTATGACTAAAGGCAAAGCCGAGAAAACAGAGGCTGTTTCAAAGGCAAAAAAAACAACTGTAAAGTTTACCAAACCAGCTGAAAAACCGGCTGCGGGTGATAAAATCATTCCCGGCAAAAAGGGGCCTGAAGGCCAACCTGTTTATTCGGGTCCTAAGGGCGGACAATATTACATCAATAAAAACGGGAATAAAACCTATCTGAAAAAGTAAATTATTTTAGCGTTCAGGCAGAATTTTAAATTTAAATTCTGCCTGATTTTTTTTCTGTAAATATCATTCAATAAGAATGATGATGATATCCATTACATTTGTCAGTGTAGGCCCACTGATGACCAGTCCCCCAACCTTTTCAAAAAAGTGATAGGAGTCGAAATCCTTTAAATACTTTTCAGGAAGAACATTCCTTGCTATTGCCTTATTGTACGTATTACAGTTTACAACCGCCCCTGCTGCGTCAGTGGGGCCGTCAGTTCCGTCAGTCCCGGCCGTCAGGAGGGTGATCCCCTTCAAATCTTTCAAAAGGCAAGCAGCCAGCAGTGCCAAATGTTGATTTCTTCCTCCCAGTCCTTCCCCCTTGACTTTTACCGTGATTTCACCACCCAATAAGAGGCAGACTGGCCCTCCGGCAGGAAAATCATTTTTGGCCTTCAGCGCCTGACTGATTAAACTGGGTGCTATATCTTCAACTTCCCCGGTAAGCGTACTGGTAATGATCCGTACGGAATATCCCATTTTTGTCGCTTTATTTAGGGCTGCATCTAAGGCCGTACGGTTATTCCCGATGATGAAATTATGCGTTTTCAGAAAAATTTCATCCCCGGGTTTGGGCGTCTCTGGAATCAGTCCTGCCACACCAAGTTCTAACATTTTAATTATTCCCGTGGAAATTTCCAACCTGAGTTTGTACTTGTCAATGACCTCAATGGCCTTTTGAAAAGTCGAGGTATCAGGTACGGTAGAACCTGATGCAATGATATCCATTGAATCGCCCACAACATCCGATAAAAACAGGCTGAGTGCTGTGGCCGGGTAAATTATTTTTGCCAGATTGCCTCCTTTTATTGCGGACAGGTGTTTACGAACAGCGTTGATTTCAGAAATATTTGCCCCACATCGCAGCAGGAGGGACGAAAGATTCTGAAGGTCATCCAGGGCTATACCTGTGGGGCAGTCAGCCATCAATGCTGATCCGCCTCCCGAGAAGAGGCAAATGACCAAATCGTTTTCCTGCGCTTTTTGCGCAAGTTGAATTATTCTCTGAGAAACCGTCAATCCGTTGTGATCTGGAATAGGATGCCCGGCTTCAATACAGTTTATTTTATTGAGTTGACAGGCATGTCCATATTTTACTCCAATGCAACCTTCATCGATTTTATTCCCTAAGAGGGTTTCAACAGCCTGTGCCATCAAACCGCTGGCTTTGCCGGCACCAATTACATATATGTGTTCAATTGTCCTGAGATCCAGTCTGAAATTTTTGATAGACAATAAATTATCTTTCAGTTTTAGATTATTGAAAATAAGTTTGTCGGGTTTGACCCCATCACAGGCAGATGAAAATATGAATTGTGCATCAGAAACCATGTTAATGATATTTTTCAGGTAAAATTATCAACTGTAAATTAAAGAAATAAATAATTTTTTTTCTGAAAATATAAATGGTTTTTTTATAGCTTTGGCGCAATATATTGTTGCGAAGATTATAAACCTGGCGGAATGTTTTTCTTAAGAAAGAATGAAATAAAAAAACTGAATGTCTATATATTTTTATAAAAAACGTGCCCGCAAACGATAAAAGTAGGAACTGTAATATTTATTGTGAATTAACGTATTATACTTTGCCCGGATAACGAGAATTGCAGGCAGATAAGATATATTTGTCCGGTTGCTTTTTTCCCGTAAAAGAAGCTGATTGGTTGCTTCTCTGGCAGAGAATGAATCGGATTAAGAATGGACTGAAAGAATGAAATCAGGGAAAGCACCTAAAAATATTTTCGGGGAATTTCCCGGTTCTTGGTTGAATTATGAAAAGTAACTTATTATTAACTTATTAATTTAATTGAATAAAATGACTTTGGAAACAACAACAGCTGAAAAAACTAAAAGTACCGCTAAACATGCATTTGGTATAAGCAAGGAAATATTGATTCCTTTTATATTGGTTACCAGCCTTTTCTTCATGTGGGGAGTTGCTAATAACCTGAATGATATTTTAATCAAGCAATTTAAAAAATCATTTTTGTTATCCGATTTGCAAACCAGCTTAGTGCAGTCTGCCTTTTATCTGGGCTATTTTTTCATGGCCATGCCGGCTGCAGCATTGATGAAAAAATTTGGTTATAAAACCGGTATCGTTATTGGTTTGTTATTTTATGCATTGGGCGCATTCTTGTTCTATCCGGCAGCCCAGGCTTGTGTATATGGTTATTTCCTGACTGCCTTGTTTGTTTTGGCCTGTGGATTATCTTTTCTTGAAACAGCTTCCAATTCTTACATTACAGTATTAGGACCGGCCGAAAGTTCTGAGCGAAGGTTGAATTTGTCACAAGCCTTTAACCCAATCGGCGCTATTACCGGTGTGATAATAGGCAGAACTTTCATTTTTTCGGGAATAGAAAAAACTACTGCGCAACTTAATTGCATGAGTGATGTGGCACGGCAAACCTATCTTTCTACTGAAACAAGAGCAGTTCAAATGCCTTATGTGGTTATTGGCTGTGTTGTTTTAATCTGGGCTATTGTTATTCTTTGTGTCCACTTTCCTAAAGGCAGGGAGGCAGAGGATAAAACGGCCGGGCAAAGTCAGCATAAAGCAAGTTTTAGGGACTTATTTAAGCAAAAACATTTTATTTTGGGCGTATTGGCTCAATTTTGCTATGTGGGTGCACAGGTTGGCATCTGGAGTTTTATGATCAGGTATTCACAACATAATGTTCCGGGAACACCCGAAAAAATTGCCGCCGACTATCTCACCCTTACCCTTGTCTTGTTTATGATTGGCCGTTTTGTAGGTACAGCTCTGATGAAATTTTTTAAGCCCAATAATATCATGTCTGTTTTTTCCTCCATCAATGTAATTTTAACCTTGTTCGGAATTTTTGTAGGAGGGCATATCGGTTTATGGGCTTTAATTATCAGCAGTTTCTTTATGTCCATTATGTTCCCTACAATTTTTGCCTTGAGCCTTAAAGGATTGGGTGAAAACACCAAACTTGGCTCATCCTGGCTGATCATGGCAATTATAGGAGGTGCAGCATTCCCGGCACTGATGGGATTAATGTCTGATTTAACCGGAAAAATTAATTATGGTTATGTGGTTCCCTGTTTATGTTTTATTTATGTCTTTTTCTATGCTTCCAAATTATGTAAATCAGGGCTTTCTGCCGGAAAATAATTAGAATTCACAGATTAAAAATTTAAAAACATTCATGGTTGGCAATTTTTTATGTTATAAATTGCAGGATCATGAATGTTTTATTTTTATAAAGATGAAGAACATTAAACGTTATTGTAAATTTTTACTTCTGAAGCCTGATCCAGAGCTTATGGTAAAATATAAAGCCGTACATGCAAAAGGAGCTGCATGGCCCGAAATAACCCAGGGCATGATTGATGTAGGCATCCTGGACATGGAAATATATCTTTCCGATTACAGGCTTTTTATGATTATGGATACCGTTCCCGGCTTCGATCATGTAAAAGATATGGACATCCTGGCAACAAAACCCAGGCAGGAGGAATGGGAGGCTTACGTCTCGAGGTTTCAGCAGTCCTCGGCTGCTGCTTCGGCTGCTGAAAAATGGCAGTTGGCCGAAAGAATTTCCGGAATGGAAAAAACTTCGGGCTCTGCTGCCGGCGGACAGCTTAAGATCAGGAAGACCTCCAGGTTCAGATATTGTTTCATTAATGAAACTGAAGCAATGCAAGAGATCAAATCGGGCATTCCTGCTGTAAGTCCACATAATCTGAATCCGGAAATTGAAGATTTTGAATTTTATCAGTTCGGAAATTTTAATTTATGTATTCTGGATACCAATCTTGAGAAACTATTTCCCAATTCGGTAATTCAAAATTTAAGTGACATATTGTTTAAACCAGGGGCTGTTGAAGCGGCTAACCCTTATTCATGGAAACTCATGGAAAGGATGTATAAAATGGGCGAATGATTTATTTTTTCATTAATTGACAAGTATATAATTTACTTTCTGACTTTAAAGTTTGTAATAAAATTGCTTAATTTGTAAAAACTGAAGTTAGGCTACTCAAATAGAAGAGATGGGAAAGCAAAAAATTATTATAAACAGGGAGATAAGTTGGTTGTCATTTAATGATAGAGTGCTTCAGGAAGCCTCAGATCCTGCAGTCCCTTTGATGGAGCGCATAAAATTCCTGGGTATTTTTTCCAATAACCTGGATGAGTTTTTTAAGGTACGCGTAGCGACATTGAAGAGAATGATTGATATAGGGAAAGGCTCTAAAAGCCTGATAGATGAAAGCCCCAAAGTTGTTCTTAACAAAATTCAGAATATCGTTATTAAGCAACAGGAAAAGTTTGATAAAATATATCGCTTTATACTGAATCAACTGAAAAAACAGAACATATTCATTATCAACGAAAATCAGATCAAACCGGAACAGGAAAATTTTATCAAAGAATATTTTGAGGAAAAAGTGATGCCTGTTATTTCGCCCATCATGTTGAGCGAAGTATCCAGCTTCCCTAATTTGAGGGATAAATCTATCTATCTGGCAGTAAAGCTTACTAAAGATTCTGCTCCTAAAAAGCCTGAATATGCTTTGATAGAGATACCCACCAGCGATTTGTCCCGGTTTATCGTTTTGCCTTCGGTTAATGATAAGAAATATATCATTCTGCTTGATGATGTTATTCGTTACAATTTGAGCGAAGTATTTTATATTTTTAATTTCGACCATTTTGAGGCTTACACCATCAAGATCACCCGGGATGCCGAACTGGATATTGATAATGACCTATCGGTAAGCTTTCTTGAAAAAATTTCAAAAAGTGTGAAGGACCGCACCAAAGGACAGCCTGTACGTTTTGTGTACGACAGTTCTATTGCCCCCGACATGTTGCGTTATCTTACCCGAAAGTTGAAGCTGGGTAAAGAAGATAATTTTATTCCCGGTGCCCGTTACCACAATTTTAAGGATTTTATGGGTTTTCCGAATATAGGGACAAGGGATATGGAATATATCAGTTGCCCGCCTGTTCCTCATGCTCTTATTCTGACTCACAACAGTATCCTGGATTTGATTGCCAGTCAGGATTTATTGCTGCATTTTCCCTATCACAAGTTTGCCCATTTTATCAATTTTCTCCGGGAAGCAGCGATAGACCCCAATGTTAAAAAAATAAAGATCACCCTTTACCGGATTGCTAAAAATTCAAAGGTAATTGCTGCTTTGATCAATGCGGCAAGAAACGGGAAAGAAGTCACGGTAGTGGTTGAGCTTCAGGCCCGCTTTGACGAGAGTACCAATATCTACTGGTCGAAGAAGCTCGAAGAGGCCGGCGCTAAAGTCCTTTTTGGGGTAAGAGGATTGAAGGTGCATAGCAAACTGGTTTCCATTACCCGGGTGGTGAATAACCAACTTGTTAATTATGCCTGCATAAGTACCGGGAATTTTCATGAGGACAATGCCCGGATTTATTCGGATGTGTTCTTTTTCACCATAGATAAACGGATTGCCCTGGAAGTGCAGAAAATATTTGATTTCTTTGAAAACATTTACAAAAACTACACTTACCGCCACCTTCTGGTATCGCCC
>JAUZOH010000114.1 GCA_030706565.1 Bacteroidota bacterium
AATTCTTTTTTTAAGACCTTGTCCAATCGGACATCAGCAATAGGGTAACTCTGATGTATGGTAAAATCCTCCACATTTTTCAACACCATTAACGGGATATCCTTTGCTTTTTGAGCACTTATATTTAAAAATTTTACTTTTTTTACCTGATCGAGGATGAAGGCAGGACGGAAATCGTTGCTGCTGCAGCTTATCCTGACATTATTCATCTCAATTCCATTTACATGCCGGATAAAAAATCCATAAGAAGGCATGGTCTTAAACCGGTAAGGCTCTGGATAATCATTTTCCAATTCAGGAACTTCACGTAAAGCCTGTTCTTTTGTTCCGCCACCTCTGTAATAAATCTGAATATTGTTCAGCTGGATATTTTCCATGTCATGGCCGGGTATACCGCTGATAATAACCCCAAAGCGGGGATCGACATTATAAGCAACCATATTGCTGATAATTATCCTGCGAAGTGCACCCACCGGAACTCCTGCTGGTCCGCGCATGCGACCGCCCAGACGAATAAATATCGGGGAATTTACAATATCGCGCAGGGTAATATTGGAAATGGTCACGTCTTCGAGCAGGCCGCCATCAACAGTCTCCAGCGCCAATCCTCTTGAATAATCAAAGATGCAATTTGAAATGGTGATATTCTTAAATCCTCCGTTTGATTCCGTACCCATTTTAATCCTGCCGGTAGTCGTGCTGTCGGAATAATGTTTATATTCCCTCCTGAAGGTACCATCCAGGAAAGTTCCCTCATCATAACCGCTAACCTGGCAATTGGTAATGGTTACATTTTCAGTTGCCCTGGCAAAACCCAGTCCGAAACTGCTTTTCAGGCAAATACCATCGTCAAAGGGCGAATTAACGGAACAATTCGATACCCTTACATTCCGGCAACAATCAATGTCAAATCCGTCGCGGTTGGTATCAACCCGGAGATTATCCAGGGTGAGGTTATCCACGCCCGTTAAGAGTATTGCAAAATGGCCGCCATGAAGAATGGATATATCCCTTATATTAACGTTTCGGCATAATTTTAATGCTATGGCCTTGTTTCCTCCGCCCTGCGGTTGTTTGGTGCTCCGGGTCATGCCCTTTCCCCAGATCAATCCCTGGCCAAGAATGGAAATATCATGAAGGTTTTCGCCATAAATCAAGCTGTTGTGCCAATGGCTATGGCCGAAATCCTGGTATGCTTCAAATTCATTGGGCTCCGGCTGGTCATAACCGGCCCCATTCTTAGGTTCAGCAGCCAGAATTGTGGCTCCCTGGTCAAGATAGAGAGATATATTACTTTTTAAATGAATTGTATAACTGGCATAGGTACCGGCAGGGAAAAAGACCGTGCCTCCGCCATCCTGAGCAGCAGCCTCAATGGCTTTGTCAATGGCTTCCCCGTCTATCGCTTTCCCATCACCTTTAGCGCCAAAATCCCTGACGTTAAAAACTTTTTGTGCTGAAACCCCTATATTCAATGAAAGGAGTAAAAGTAAAACTAACCTGACAGGTTGAAAATATTTAGTCATTGTAAACTAATGATTATTAGCTAAATATAAAATGATATTAAATTTAATCCCGGGAATGTTATTATTTACCCGACTTTGCAACAGCCTGTTTCCCTGCTTCCCTTGGATAATAATGATTTACAGGTTGAACAACAATTTTAGCAGTACCGCCAGAAGTCAGGTTTGCAGTAAAAAGGGCCATCACTTCATTTTTCTCGTTTATAAATACAAAAGGCCTTTCCCTGCGCTCAAATTTCTCTGTGGAGCCATCATCATAAATAACAGGTTCTGCCCTGTTAAAAACCGGTTGGGAAGAAACAAGATGATAATGAATTCCATCCCTGGAATAATACTGTGCGCCAGCTTTGAAAATGCCCGTAGCTTTAGCCTTCCAATCATTGCAAATCACATTGTACTGATTATTGGCCCACCAGAGGGTAGGATCTTCCAGTTCGCAATTATCCGGCAGGAGATTGTCCCCGTTTGCAACCATAGTGTAAGGGCCTTTGTAGGAAGGGGCAGTGCAGGCAACACCCCGGTTTACTTTATTAGCATCGCCCAAGCGCCCGAAAACATATATACTGCCATCAGCTCTTACCAGGGGGGCCGGATTACTGAAATGAATAACAGGCTTATCTGTCCTTATCCACGGGCCAGTAATTGAATCAGCTTCAGCATAACCGGTTTGATTGGCCGAATTAATATAGAAAAGTAAATATTTTGAGCCGTCCTTAATGATTTTGACGTTGTGTACACGGGAATTATCCCAGGAATCCGGCCTTTTCTGCAAAACGATTTCCTGAAAAGTATAAGGTCCATACAAATTATCGGATGTAGCCCTCACGCATTCCGAGTATTTTGTCCAGCCGCCCATGCCATATTTTGCAGGCCAACGGGAAGCAAACATGTGGTAGGTTTTCCCTACTTTAATCACCGATGGGCACCATAAAATATAATCCTCCATCGCAAAGCCCCCGTTTTTTACGGCAGGCTGTATATATTTTTTAATATTCTCAAACTGCTGGGCTTCAGTAATGGGGGATATTAAAATCAATAAAATAGCAATTTGTAATATTCTGTAAAAAGAATTCATGCCAATCCCAAGTTTCGTATTTGATTGAAATATAATAGTTAAGACTTAATAATAGAGGGAAGTAAGCCCCCATGATTTTTGTATCAGGTTAGAGATCAAAAACCATGGGTGGTTCATAGACATACTACTTCCCTATCACATAAACTTAATCCAACTCTCCAGTTTTCATTTTACCATTAATTTCAGAGGATACAGCATTTTTGATTTTACCTTTTACCTCCACTTTGATAACAGATGCAATGTTATCCGGCGCCTGAAGGGGCAATGAAATACTCAGCCCGTCATTGGTTAAAGATGTTTTCAGCAATTTGCCGTTAGCCAGAAATTTTGCGGAAATCACCTGATTCTTCAATCCGGGAACTATTAATTTCCCCTCCTTTGGCCATTCAAACACTGAAAGATAAAGGGTAGTCACACTTTGGCCGTCTTTCCGGGTACAACGGCCCCAAGACAACGGCTGCAAAGGGCTTGACTGTGTGGCGTAAATGGCTTCCCCGTTTACCTTCATCCACTTTCCAATCTCTGCAAGCCTTTGGATACTTTCTTCCGGAAATTCTCCATCAGATTTAGGCCCAATATTCAAAAGATAATTTCCCCCCTTGGATGCAATATCGATCAGGTTGCGGACCAGCATTTCCGTACTTTTCCAGTTATGGTCATAACTTTTAAATCCCCAGCTGCCATTCATGGTCATGCAGGTTTCCCAATACTTTCCGTCCAATTCTTTAAGATCAGGAATTTTCTGTTCCGGAGTCTTGGTATCTCCTGGGAAATTAGGATGTTTCAGACGGTCATTGGTGATAATACCGGGTTGAATTTTCAAAACAGCCTGCAATTTCTGGGCATACTCATCAGTCATATTGGTAGGAGTATCCCACCAAAGCACGGATACCTTTCCGTAATTGCTCAGCAATTCCTTTACCTGGGGAACAGCAACCTTATCGATATAATCGGACATGGAAGCAGTTGTTTGCGCCGGATCCCAATGTCCGTTATGCTCTTTGGTATAAGCATCAATTTTTGCAGAATCAGGATTAAGCCAACCCTCCGTAGCCACCTTTCTGGAAGCAGCGCCACCCGGGTTATTCCAATCCTGGGCCTGCGAATAATAAAAGCCAAGTTTGATCCCGTACTTTTTACAAGCTGCAGCTAATGGTTTGAGGACATCTTTGCCGTATGGCGTAGCATCCACGATATTCCACTTGCTGGCACCCGTCTTAAACATGGCAAAGCCGTCGTGATGTTTTGCAGTGATGATAATATACTTCATCCCTGCCTCTTTCGCCATTCTAACCCATGCATCAGCATCGTACTTAACAGGATTAAACTCTTTGGCATATTGTTGATATTCATTTACAGGGATTTTAGAACGGTTCATGATCCATTCTGCACCTCCATGGCGCATTTCATGCCCTTTATAAACCCCGCCGGGGACTGAATATACGCCCCAATGGATAAACATGCCAAAACGGGCTTCACTCCACCATTTCATACGTTCCTTCTGTGAAACGGCTTTCTGCGACCAGCTGAACTGGCTCAAACCCACAGCCAAAACAAAAAGTAAAAAAGACTTTTTCATTTAATAATCAGTTAATTAGTAATCAGTTAATTAGTAATCAGTTTTTAATAATCCATCATAAGAATTAAGGATTCCTCAAGCTTTTGATCCATTCACTAAAAAATGTACAATCCGGCAAGTATGTCCATTGCTTTCCGGATTCTTATCCTGCGAAATCCTTATTTTAATTGAATGTTTCCCTTTTGAAAGTTCGTTGTCCAGGACATAATACCAGGGAATATGAAGCTGTTTGCTCCATTTTGTAAATAAATCCTGCTTTTTGTAAGGCTTATTATCAATGCTGTACTCAATTATGCCGGCATCCTGTCCGGCAGCCACGCAAATTCCTACAGCAGTCCCTTTAAAAGAAAATTCCAACTCGGCTCCGGGTGTTTCAGCGATCAGCATAGGCACATTTGAAAATCCCCTGCGTGAGCCTGTTCCATCCGTTGGTTTCCAATTATCCACCAATTTCCAGTCCCTGATATTTTTAACCTGATGGATATCCAAATAAATACCACGGTCATAACTAAACTTATCCAGCTCTTTGGGAAGAGGATAATTCCTGACCGGTTGCAAGGTATCGCAGTTTTTCCAGCAAGCTTCTAGCAAGCCACGAATTGACTGGTAATAAATTTCCTGTCCATAAGGAGAAGGATGAAGGTTCTTGAAATCATCATTCCACGTAAATTCCCCAGCCCGGATACGGTCAGTCACTTCTTTGGCCAGATTGACAGAGGGCAGGTTATACCGTAGGGCAACCGTATCATGGGTTCTAATTTCAGAGGGAACTATGCCCTGATTGTAGGCAGCAATTTTATCGGGATCGACGAAATACATCAACACAATATCCATCCTAGGATTAACCTGGCGGGCATGACGGACAATACCTTCCATCCCCCGGATTTTCGCCTTGTCATCAAAGCCGTTAACATTATCATTTACTGAAGCTTCTTCAAAAAGCAGATCGATCTGTCCCTTTGAAAGAACATCATTCTCTAAACGGAAAGCTCCGGGAGTACTGCCAGTAGAACCTATCCCTGCAGGAATAAATTCAAACTTAGTATCTGGAAAACGTTCTGTAAGATAACGGCAGATCTTATCCCTCCAACCCGGATTTTCAGTGATTGATCCGCCAAGAAAAGCAACCCTTCCTTTTTTCTCCTTTTGAAAACGGATAAAGCAGTTATTTAAACCTCCTCGGATGGAATGAAACAAAGCAGCATCAAGGGTATGCTTTACAGGCAGTGAATTTGAAGTGATAAAATCAGCCAGTCTGTTTACATTCTCGATTTCGAAATGATGACCGCCAAGTTCTTTCTTTCCTCGGGTCATAGGGACAATTGTGGCAATTCCCCCCAGGCGAGTATAATTATTGACCAGCAAAAAAGTATTTTCTTCTGGAGGAACCACACTATCCTGCAACCCAATTACATGCATGACCGGCACTTTGTATGAAGCCAGTTGTTGCAAATTATCAAGAGGATTATCTTTATAAGCCAAAGCTGCTTCTTCGGTAAAACCATAACATTTTAACAAAAGGTTCCAATCACCGGCACTGCCCCTAGACTTTCCTTTACCGCCGGGCCAGCTCTTAAAGTCACAAACTGGAGCCTCAGCATAAATACAGGCGACCTTCGAGGGATTCCGCTTTGCCCAGCCATAGACATACAATCCACCGCGGCTGACCCCTTCCAGGGCAACTTTAGGGGCAAAACCCTTTTGTGTTACCAAATAATCATAAAACATGTCCCATATCCTCATGGCAGCAGGAGAAGCGTACATATCGTTGGTATTGATGTATGCGATGAAAAATCCCCTGGATAATAAAACAGAGTCCATCGTTGCATGCCAGCCAGGAAAATGAGCCCTCCAGACCCAGGGATTTCCTTCAGCAGGTTGGGCTGGTTTCACATACCAAGCTGCCCTCCCGTTAAAATTGAACTTTACTCTTTCAAATCCGTACCATTTCCCAGATTGAACATTTGTGATAACCTGAGCCTGAATGGTTATGATCAGGCATAAACAAAAGACAAAGAAGAACGTTAACTTTTTCATTTGTGAATTTTTATTTTTCCTTATTTGATTAATGAATTATTTTTTTCAAATCTAACAAGGTTTTCAGATTATCTTATCTTATTTTCCGTAAACTTACCAGAACTACCCCATGCTCTGGGACATCTGCCTTAAATTCATCTTTGAATGTGCCCAGATCCTTTTGTTTCCACAAGTCACGCACAATATAGCGGCCTTTTATACCGAGATCCGACCATTTAAGAACGATCTGCTGAGTACCCTCATCACCCGTATTAAATAATCCTGCTACTTTTGTTCCGTCTTCCATATCCTTGGCCATTACACCATTTTCGCCTTGTTTGGAAACAACTGTTGCCTGCTTTCCCAATGGATCCTGGTTGACAGCAATAACTTCGTCATTGGTTAAAAGACTAAGTGTGAAATCGTCCAGCTTAGTCAGGTCACAGCCCAGCAATAAAGGAACAGACATCAGGCACCATGCACTCATGTGTGTATACTGTTCATCGGGAGTCAGACGGGTCGGGTGTTTTTCAGGAGAATTCCATCCAACAACACCGACTATCATCATATCCGGATCATTCCAATGCCCCGGACCTGCATACTGTGCCCATTTATCCTGCGAGAACAAACGGCTTTTCAAGCTTTTCCATTCATCTTTGATATCCCCACCAGTGCGCCAGGCATTCGACACTTTTGACAAATCGTCGATAGTGGCAAAAGGAGTGCTGTTTGACAGGCTCAAAACAATATCCCGGCCACTGGCCCTGAGGGCATCATACATTTCTTTGGTTTCGGGCAGCTCAATCGGGTTCCAGTCGTATTTCAAATAATCGAATCCCCATTGGGCAAACTGTTTCACATCATTATCCCAGAAATGATAGTTGCCAATGGCAAAAGGCAATATTTTTCTGTTCCTGGCAATTTTTTCTTTTACAGGTAGAAAGGCACCTTCGGGATTCATGGCAGATCCTCCGGCCCGGTGCCCGTAGGATTCAACCCAGGGTGTGGAATATGTCCCGATCTTCAGGCCCAAATCATGAACCTGGTTGCACAATAATTGAATATCCTGGAAACGGGTAGTGTCGGGAAGAATGGCATGGAAGCTGCCGCCCCTTTTGCCCTGCCACCCGTCATCAATGTTGATATAGCTCCACCCGTGATTGATCAACCCACTGGCCACCATCGCTTTGGCCTGTGCAAGCACTTCCTCCTGGGTAATCCTGGTACCATAAATATTGTAATGGTTCCATCCCATAGGAGGCGTCAATGCAATGTTTTCCCCAACCACTATCTTAAATTTCCTGCTGGCTGTACCTTTCGAATTTCTAACCTTGAGAATCACCACATATTCACCAGGCTTTGCAACTGAACCTGTTATTTTCCCGGTCTGGCTGTTTAGTTTAACACCAAGCGGAAGGTTGGCCGCAGAAAATATCACAGG
Organism: Bacteroidota bacterium; assembly: GCA_030706565.1. Lineage (NCBI taxonomy): Bacteria > Pseudomonadati > Bacteroidota > Bacteroidota bacterium. The sequence goes on from JAUZOH010000114.1 coordinate 7,635, forward strand.
CCTTTCGCCGGTTGCAGGAACCGTAAATATTATAGGATGCCCTGGCCTTACCCCAAACACTTTAGGCCCGTTAATCTGTGGTTCTGCTTTTTCCTTCGGCGTTAATATAATTCCAGCGGTTTTCTGGGCTTTAAGTCCTGTCACACAAAACGAACCAGCAAGGACCAAGGCAAGAAAAAAATGATATCTATTAAAAAATGTCTTTTTTAATTTTGTTTTCATTTTATATAATTAATAATCTATCGCTTACGACTACACCGATTTAAACTATAATACATATTTCATTCATTACTCATCAAATCCTGAAATAAGCTGCTGCCAACCTGTCTCTGAATTTTTGGAAACATTTTCAGGCAATCCTTTCAAATATTCCGGTTTATTCATCTTTTTAGAAGCCTGTTTGATAAAAGACACAGCATCAGAGAAATTATAGGATTTAATTTGCTGACCTGTCCATTCTTTTTCTTTTAATAAATAAGGCATAAGGAAATCAACTCCTTTTTGCAGGCTCTTGCCTGAGGGTGTGGTAACATTCCACAAATCAATATCAGTGTTTTCGGACAAAGTAGCAGTTTGAAAAAAGGCCTGCATGACAAAAACAGAATAACCCAGGGAATTAGTCCTGGCCAACTCCTTAGGAAAGCTGCCCTTATTATCCATTTGCACATCCAGCCTTCTGAGTGCATTCCTGCAAATTTCATTGGCCAGGTTATTCTTTCCCAGGAACAAGGCATAGCTCAAACGTTGGGCATCGTACCAAATACCGTGATTGTTTGTAGCATTCAGCTCAGCTTTTCCAATTTTACTATTCTGCATCCATTCCAAAAATTCAGAGATCCAGCTTTGCATACCTTTTTGATCTGTTTCAGTCCAAGCCTGAGATCCCTTTAATAATCCTATTGCATCAATAATCCGGTTAATTCCGCGGGTTTCAAGTACCCCCTCTCCGCGACCATCATATTTAACGGGAACTGCCTGACCAAAATTTACATTTGGGTTCATTTTTGTTTCAGGTAGCAGAAACCAGGTTCTGATAAGAAAAGTTGCCCTTTCCGCATACTTCTCTTCACCTGAAAAATAATAAGCCAGTGCTAAAACTTCAGAAGCCTGCTCCAAATTCCCCAACTCAGTATCATCACTAATTGCTTTTATTGCAGGATTGCGTTCCCCATCTTTCCGGATAAAAGGCAGGCCTGTAGGTGTATTCGGATTAGGCCAAAAATAAGGTGCCAGACTCAGATAATCATGCTTACTGCCGCTGGGTGGAACCTGTGTTTTATGCATCACCGTATAAGGTCCTTTATCCATGAGTTTATCAGCAGAGTTTAAAAGTCTCTGGCATGCAGTTACAGCTTGTGGGTCTCCATTTTTAATTTTCAACTTTGAAGCAACCAATATTTTTTTGTTCAGCAAAAAAATACTTAGAGATTGATCCTTAATCTGTTTCTCAAGCAAGGGTTTGTTTTCCATAAGTCTTTTCGAACGCAACAAGGCTTCCAAGTAATAATAGTCTGCATAGTTCAACGGCACATCTACCTCCGTATTAAAGGGCTTTGCCCCTGTGCTGTGCAATAAAACAAATCCTTTACTTTCGCCCAATGGAGAGCGGTAATGAGCCGTAAGGTTTACAATGATTTTATCAGCGATTTTGCGGTAATCCCTTTTAGAGGAAAAAGTACTCAATTCATAAAATGCAGAGGCCATCACAGCTGCAGCAGAAACATCACGGGGTTCTGCCGGAATGTCGGGAGCGTTAAAGTCCCAGTAAGGAATCAGATCTTTGGGTAAAGCCGGATTGTTTAAAATAAATTCTGCAATATTTTCAGCCTGCTTAAGAAACCTTGGATCTTTAGTTTCACGGTAACAATAAGTATATCCATATAAACCCCAGGCCTGTCCCCTGGCCCATGCAGATTCATTAGAATATCCCTGATGAGTGGTTTTTTTAATCACATTACCGGTTATGGAATCATAATCTACGACATGATACGAACTGTAATCCGGGCGGAAATGATTCCTCATTGTAGTAAGGGCATGGCTTACAGCGATATGATAAAAGGAAGAATCACCTGTTAAACGTGTAGCCGCAAACAGCAGCTCAAGATTCATCATGTTATCTATGATAACGGGGAAAGCCCATTTATCACGGTTATGATCCCACGAACGTATGCATCCTACTTTGGGATAAAAACGCTTTGACAATGTTTTTGCAGCCTGTATGATCACTGAACGGTAAGCGGTATCCTTTGTGAGGCGGTAACCGTTGCCAAAACTGCAGTAAATTTTAAAACCTATATCATGGGTACCGGCATTCCACTTTTCGTTTTCAATTTTCGAAGTGAATTCTGAAGCTGCATTTTTCCATTCTTTTTTCCCCGTGTACTCATATAAAAACCATAAAGTCCCAGGGAAGAATCCGCTGGTCCAATCTTTGGCAGCAACAAGCACCAGGTTTCCTTTAGCATCAAGGGTGCGTGGCGAGCACAACTCAGATTTCTTTTTCGAAGAAAGATCAGCAGCCGCAGACTTTGATTTTAGAACCTCCTGCAACATCAGCTTTGTTTGGCTTTCAGCATCCCGGAATATTTTTTTATCATCCTGAGAGTAAATATTTATTCCGCAGAAAAAGAAAAATATTAAAATAAAAAGGTATATTTTATTCATTGTCTGATATTTATTTACAAATACAATTACTCCTCAAAATCAAAAAATCTGATTAATGAACAGGAATCAAATCCACTTCAAGGAGTTTCATTAATTCATTCTTTGTCACCTCGACGGGTTCCAGGCTAAGTGTATGAATGCCTTTTGACATGGTTATCAGCCCAAGGTCGATTGTAAAAACTTCGCCTTCCTTTTGAGGCAATATTTTCCC
>JAUZOH010000115.1 GCA_030706565.1 Bacteroidota bacterium
AGCTGAAGACCGTCCGCATCTTTGTCAAGTGCGAACACCTCAACTCCGGCTATAGCGGCTCGGGCTACTTCAACGCCTGCGACTACCCCATGGGCATCCGCACCCTGAAGTTCGGACTCTCCTGGCTCTTTTATGATTAAAGATGTGTTCTAATCCGGGCATCTGAAATCTTTACCAGCATGACGCCATGAGCAGGAATCCAGGTGGTAAATTCATTTTTGAAGTTACCCGGCAAATCTTTTTGCTTCCATAAATCATGGATAATTTGTGTTCCGGAAATATCTAAATCATTGAAGTGCAGGGTAACCTTTGCATTTTGCCTACTTACGTTAAATATTCCAACAGCTTTACTTCCGTCTTCCAATTCTTTACTCCAGATTTGATATGTGTCGTTTTTTATATTTTGTCTGGCCGGTTTAGCAAGAGGATCCTGATTTACGGCCAAAACTTCATCATTGGTTAAAAGGTTTAGCGTAAAATCGTCAATCTGGCCCAGGTTACAGCCTATAAGTAAAGGGGCTGAAAGCAAACACCAAAGGCTGATGTGCGTATATTGCTCATTAGGCGTGAGATTTGTATTATGTAAGGATGTTCCCCATCCGACACGTCCCACAACAAGCATATCCGGGTCGTTCCAATGTCCGGGCCTTGTATATGAGGCGCATGCATTTTGGGTAAAACCAATGCCGGCCATGCTTTGCCAGTTATCCTGTATATCCCCGGTTGTCCGCCAACTGTTGCCGTTAATTTCGGCTCCCCATTTCCAAACTTCGCCCATTCCATACTGGCACAAGCTATAATGAATATCACGGTTCACTTTCGAAAGACATTCCTGCATCAGTTTATAGGGTCTTTGAAGTTCTTCAAGACTTTTATTTGGGGCTACCTGGTCATACGAACACCAATCATATTTTAAATAATCAATTCCCCAATTGGCATAACTTTGAACATCCTGAAGTTCGTGCTGGTAACTGCCCAGAAAGTTGCCGCATGTCTTGGGGCCTGGAGAGGAATAAATTCCCAATTTCAATCCTTTAGAGTGAATATAGGCAGAAAGAGCTGACATATCTTTAAATTTATCGTTGAACTGTATCTCTCCATTTGCAGTCCGTTCGGATTTTTCCCACCCGTCATCTATGTTGATGTATGTCCATCCATGATTAATCAATCCTGTTGATTTCATTGCATCAGCGGCTTTTTTGACCTTGTCTTCGTTGATACTTAAGCCCCAGCAGTTCCAACTATTCCATCCTAAAGGAGGAGTCAGCGAAATGGTCTCACCAACGACTATCTTAAGCTCCCGGCTGGTTTTCCCAAGTTTATTGTGAGCGGTTAGTTCAACTTGGTATGTTCCTTTTTGCTGAATTTTCCCTGTTATTTGCCCACTGTTTTCATCTAAAGTCAATCCTTCGGGAAGATTATGGGCAGTGAAAGTGATGGGTTTCAGTCCCGTGGCAGCAATAGTAAAGAGAAAAGGATTGCCCGGACGTACCCCAAAAATCTTAGCCCCGTTAATTCTGGGAAATTTAGGGGATCTTGGCGTTGCAATATAGGGGACCTCTTCCATCTCCCTGATGACTCTGCGGGATTTTTTATCAAAATATGAATAGATGGCAATGCCATCCTGATTGTCCGGATAAGTGAAAGAACCGGCCAATATCTTATTCTTCGAAATTTTTGCAGAAATATTTTTATTGACGATAATTTTTTTGAAATTATCATTTGCTACCACTTTGATGTTAAATATCCCCCGGAATTTGTGTTTTTTTGAAGTTGTACGCAGATAAACGGTTTTCTTGAAATAATTCCCGCTGATATGGCGGAAATTTGTTTTGTCCGTTTCAATGTTGATGATATCGTTCAAATCGATCATCGACATGGATAATTTTCCGTAAATCAAACCTCCGTTGCCCTGTTGATCATAGACTCTGACAGCAATAACATTTGGCCTGTCCCAACGGATGAGTTTCCCCTTGGCCGAAACGGCGTATCTTCTGACTACATCGTATGCTTTTACTTTTTCAAATGTCCCCGGAAGCCCTCCGTTTTGTCCAATTTTTACCCCATTGAGAAAGGTCTGGTCACAATCATCAATCTTTCCCAAAATGATTTTTAGACTATCCTTTAAATATGATTTTTGTTTTAACGAAGAAGGAATAATAACATTTATCCTGTACCAGGCATATCCATTATAATCCGGATAACCTTGTTTTTCCCAGCATAAGCTGGTTTGAACAGGTTTCCAGTTTTTGTCGTTATAATTTACTTTTGCCCAGTTGGGATGATCACCGGTTCTGAATTTCCATCCTGTTCCCAAATTTATTTCCTGTGCACTGGTTTTTACTGAAAAGATTGGTAAAAGCGCTAATAAAACCGAAATTTTTATCAAATTTTTCATTTTTGTGAATTTGGTTGCGGTTTTAACTTTATTCGATATGTTCTTAATTACTCTGGTCGGGCAAATTACAAAATATTTTAATTTTCATTCAAAAAAGAGTGGTATTTTTGCATGATTTGAACGATTAAATAACTAAAGATTTGGAAGTACAGATTTTTCAATTACTTGATGGGGCACGTCAGGCCGAGGGCCTCACGGTTATTATTGATGTATTCAGGGCATTTACAGTTGCCTGTTATCTTACTGAAAATGGTGCAGAGAAGTTGATACCGGTTGCCGATTTGGAATTGGCTTATAGCCTGAAAAAACAACATGCAGATTATCTTTTGGTTGGGGAACGAAATGAACGTATTGCCCCTGGATTCGATTACGGCAATTGTCCGACTCATATCAAAAATATTGATTTTACCGGGAAAACGGTTATTCATACTACCAGTTCGGGTACCCAGGGAATTTCAAATGCAATTCATGCCCAACAGATTATTACCGGAAGTTTTGTAAATGCAAATGCAATAATCAGGTATATACGTCAGCAAAATCCCGAAAAGGTCTCGCTGGTTTGCATGGGGTTTGCCACCCGCTATCCAATTGAAGAAGATACTTTTTGTGCCGAATATATTAAATGCCATTTGGAAAATTCTGCGTTTGATTTTGCTCATAGTGTGGAAGTAATCAAAAAGACCAGTGCGGCACGTTTTTATGATCCTGCAAATGCTGAATGGTCGCCTTCTTCCGATGTAGATCTTTGCCTGGAACTCGACCGCTTTAATTTTGTCCTGAAAACAGAAAAGAGTGACGATGGCCTGTTTTTTCTGAATAAAATTCCTGTCTAGTTTTTAATATTGAGAAAACTATTGTTATTATAAATTGATGTATAATCTGAAGGATGATGCTCATCCTTGCAAAGAGGAAAATGATGAAAATGAAAATTAAACCAATAATAAAAATATTTAGATTGTTTTTGATTTTACCTGTTGTGGTTTCTTTAACAGGGTGTAATAATACTCGAAAAATGACCATGGAAAAAGATTTAAATGATTTTATTAATAAATTGGAAGCCAGACAGATTCCTTTAAGTATTGAATCTGCCAAGGCCGAGTACCAGGCTTCTATATCAGGTAAAGAAGAAGATTATAAAAAATCATCAGACCTGGCCTTTGAATATGAAAAGATTTTTTCGAGTAAGTCTGATTTTGCTTCTTTAAAAAAAATCAAGGAATCAGGAGCGGTAAAAGACGAACTTCTTAGACGTCAGATGGATCTGATTTACAATATGTACCTGGGTAATCAGGTTGACGAAGCAAAATTGCAGGCTCTGATTGAGGAGCAGACAAAAATTGAGAATCGCTTTGCTACTTACCGGGTAGAAATTAATGGCAAAAAACTTTCTGATAATCAGGTGGATTCTATATTAAAAAATTCCAGGAACTCAGAAGAAGTAAAAAAAGTGTGGCTGGCTAGTAAAAAAATCGGGGAAGAGGTTGCTTCGGATGTAATCCGCCTGGTGAAACTCCGCAACGAAGTTGCCCATACACTTGGTTTTAAAAATTATTATGAAATGAGCCTGAGGCTTGGCGATCAGGAACCTGAAGATATAGAGAAGCTATTTGATGACCTGGATAAACTAACCGCCAAAGCTTTTGCTGAAGTTAAAGATGAAATGGATACTTACCTTGCCCATCGTTTCGGAATCAGTAAAGACGAGTTGATGCCCTGGCATTACCAGAACCGGTTTTTCCAGGAAGCACCGAAGATTTATAATGTTGATCTCGATGGATTTTATAGAAAAGTAGATATTCTGAAGGTTACGGAAAATTTTTACAAGGGAATTGGCCTTCCGATAGATGAAGTTGTGAAACGTAGTGATTTGTACGAAAAACCAGGGAAAAATCAACATGCTTTTTGCTCGGATATCGATCGTTGCGGTGATTCAAGGGTACTGGCAAATGCACGTAACGATGAATATTGGATGAATACTTTGCTTCATGAATTCGGACATTCCGTTTATGATATCAACAACGACAGGAACCTTCCGTTTAATCTGAGGGAAGCAGCCCATACTTTTACCACCGAAGGTATAGCCAACTTCTTTGGTCGCCAGGCCTCGGATCCTCAATGGATTAAGGATAATCTGGGTATCAGTGATGCTGAAATGATAAATATTGCCGGTGAAAGCCGTAAAAATTTAAGATTGTCGCAGCTGGTTTTCAGTCGCTGGAGCCAGGTGATGTTCCATTTCGAAAAAGGCATGTACGAGAATCCTGATCAGGATCTGAATGCTTTGTGGTGGAAGATGGTAGAAAAATACCAGTTGTTAAAGAAACCTGAAGGAAGAAATGAACCTGACTGGGCTTCTAAAATTCATATTGCTACTGTTCCTTGTTATTATCATAATTATTTGATTAGCGAACTGTTCGCTTCGCAAATATATTATTATATTGGCAACCATGTTTTAAAAGTTTCCAACCTGGACGATTTGAGTTTATCCAACCATCCGGAAGTCGGGAAATATCTTACAGATAAAATTTTTAAACCGGGAAGCCGTTATTATTGGAACGAAATGATTAAAAGGGCTACCGGGGAAAAGCTTAATCCAAAATATTACGTACGGCAGTTTGTCGGGAAATAATGATTAGTATAAAACACAGAGGAATCTGATATATGGTTCCAAAATTGATTTATAAATTTTGAGGAAAATATTTTGAATCATATAATGGCTATTTTGAATATGAAGAACAGTCACAATCTTTGGATGATGAAATTTCAGTATAACGGTAATCTGATCAGACGATCGGTTATTTTTGTTTGTTTGTTTTTTGTTTTCTCCTTTAGTTATGCCCAGCCAAAAGGAAGAAGAATGCATGCTTCAGGTAACCTGCCGTTGACAAATAAAGTCCATCTGGATAGTATAGCAAAAAAAGATTCTGTGCGCAAAAAAATGATTCTTGCTTCCGATACCCTGACAATGAGTGATTATATGATGAGTATCGAAAGAATAAATGACAACCTGAATTCCATTAATGATAGTGCCAGATTGAAATTTGAAGTGGTGCACATGAGGCGAAGGATTGATGAAATGACCAATGACATCAATCTCATCCGCCAGAATATTCGGGATAGGCACGAAATTATCAATATCCGGAACCTTTACCTTTATCAGAACTTTATCTCTGACTTGGATCAGGAAAATGATAAATTTCAGACGCACCTTAATAAAATGTATTCACGGGTTTATCATGCTAAAATCCGCCTGAGAACTGCATTGTCGGATTCTGTTTTTAAAATTTTATATACAAATAATCTGCTCCGTAATAAATTTGACAGGAAGCTGATCCGTTTGGAAAGAAAATGGTTCAGAACGGACAGTATTACCAAATCAAATGTTGATACCCTGAATGCTTTAAAGGTTAAAGTTGCTGATAATTCTGTCAATTTATCCAATATGATCAATATGATGGACCGAAGACTTGACCGATCGCGCATGCAATTATTCGGACCTGAATTTAATTGTTTGTGGCAGTTTGATCAAAGAGGCGGAATGATAATGGGGAAAGGAACACCCCCTCCTCCGCAAAAGGTTGCAAGCATGATGGAAAGTGAGCAGAAAGCCATCGGATATTATATCAGCCAGACATCACAACAAAGAACTTTTATTTTGATTTTGGGAGTTGTCCTGTTTATCTGGCTGTTCTTTAGACGTAAGCTGCTCAGACTGCTCAAAACAAAAGAGGGAATGTTTAGCTTTTTACATATCAGGTATCTGAACAGTCATCCTGTATCCTCTTTATTCGTATTCTTGCTTTGCTTGATGCCCCTATTTGATGCTTATGCGCCGACTTCTTATATTTCTATAGAATTTTCATTGCTGGTTATAAGTGCATCTATAATTTTCTTCAGGACGGAGGACCGTTTATTTCTGAAAGACTGGATGACTCTGATAGCTTTGTTTGTTGCTGAAACACTGACTTATTTGTTGGCCCGGCCGGCATTTTTACCCAGAATTTGGATGTTGATTTTGGATGTTGGCATTATCTTTTTTTCTTATCGTTTTTATAATGACTTTGGAAAACAAAGGGCTCATCATAAATGGATAAGACGGACTTCAATTGTAGGCATTATTCTGGCTGCCCTGGGTTTTATCACAAATCTTTTTGGGAGATTTTCGCTTTCGGGCATATTAAGTGTGAGTGCTATTTTTGCAATTGTTCAGGCTATAATCCTGCCGGTTTTTGTAGAAACCTTTGTTGAAATTATATTGTTACAGTTACAAAGCAGCCGTTTAAAAAAAGGAGTTGAAAAGCCTTTTGACTGCTCATTTGTCGTCAATAAAATTAAGGCAACTTTGGTTATCGTTGCCCTGATTTTGTGGCTGATCATGCTTACTTCAAATCTGAATATTTATCATTTCATGAGTAACGGAGTGATCAGTTTCTTGGATTCTCCCAGGATTATCGGAAGTATTTCGTTCAAATGGATCAGTGTCCTGTTGTTTTTTGTCATTATCTGGCTGGCCCATCTGCTTCAAAGGATGGTCAGTTTTCTGTTTGGAGAAACCGGCAGTGAGGCTGAAGATACTTCCATTTCCAAACAGCAACATTCCCGTTTATTAGTTACCCGGCTACTCGTTATTTTGGCCGGATATTTGCTGGCAATTGTGGCATCAGGATTACCGATTGACAAACTTACATTTTTACTCGGTGCTTTAGGCGTTGGTATTGGTATGGGCCTGCAAAATGTGGTGAACAATTTTGTTTCCGGTATTATTTTGATTTTTGATGGTTCCTTAAAGATTGGAGATGAAATTGAAATCAGTGGTCAAAGCGGTAAAGTTAAGGAGATAGGGTTACGTGCAAGCCGGTTGAATACTGCCGATGGTGCCGAGGTGATCATTCCTAACGGGAATATCCTCTCTCAAAATATTGTCAACTGGACATTCAGTAATGACCAGAAGCGGGTAATCGTTCAATTTACCCTGATCGACCGTGAATTGGATGCCAATGTAATTAACGAAGTAATTAATGAAACGATCAAAGATATTCCCGATGTGATTGCACAAAGGAAACCTGTTATCTTATATACCAAGGTGGCAAAAGAAAACTGTTCAATTACGGTCCGTTTCTGGAGTACCATCGCTCATGCCGATCTTGTTAAGAGTGAAACCATGTTGCGCCTCCAGGCGGCATTTACAGCTAAGGGTATGGGATTTGAATAATAGATAGATTTAACCATATTTTATTCCGGACGGCCCACGGTTTCATTCGTAAACCGCGGGCCGTTTTATTGTCCCCCTGCTTGAATTGCAAGGTGGCATGATACAATTGTCGGGCTTAAGCGAAGTTTCCCCTGTAAAAGGAAATTAATTGGTTGATTTTGTCTGTCCCATAGAAAAGTTTATTCCCTGGTGAGAGATATAAAGGGTTGGCATATTCCTGATTTACCTTTTTAACAGTATGAATCACATTTTTTTCAAATTCCGGGGAAATTCATTAGCGATTAAGATTAATTCGGTAATTTTAGCCCAATTTGATAAAGAGAAGATGAAACATTGGGTAGTTAGTGATTAAATTACCTGATTTTTTTACTGGTATACTTGAACATCCCTTTTTTATTCAAAAATAGAATCTGAAAATTTAAGAAAAGTTTATTGGGGATGATTAAATTATTTGAAAATTATTGTTAATTAAATTTTGGAATAAAACTAATTATTAGATAAATGTATTCAAAATATGAAGGTGTATGTAATAATTTTACTATTTAATTTTTTCTGTTTTTATGGCGTTTCACAGGAAATTACTTTGGGTATACATCAAAATTATATTCCTGTTATATCACAAAAAGCCGATACTTTGACTTCTTCAATATCTTCAGGGAATCAATGGTTTAAGAATGGGGTTGAAATTGAGGGAGGAAATAAGCAAGATCTGATTATTACTCAATCGGGCAATTATATGGTTCTGGTTACTTATCCCAATTCTGGATGTAATAGCTCTTCCGAAACTTTTTATGCAACGAAAACTTCAGTTCCCAATCTTCAAACTGAGATTTTTACTTGTAAGATTTTTCCAAATCCCAATAATGGATTGTTTAAAATTGAGATTGAATCAGAGCAATCGGGCCAATTGATCCTTAAATTGATTACTCTAAATGGTCAAACTGTTGTTAAAGAAAAAATGGCCCATTTATCCGGCATACAAACAATTCAATTTGGAAAAGCTGGTCTTACGAAAGGAACATATCTTCTTCAAATCATGTTGGGTTTAAAATCAATAAGTCAGAAACTAATCATTGAGTAAAACTAAAATACTGATTTAAAGACAAATTGAATTATTCAAATATTAAATCAACATGAAGCAAATTTTATCAATTTTATTGTTTTTTGCAGCCCATTCTATTTTTGCACAAACCTTATATACCCGGACAAATACTATACCTGTTACAGATGATTCGATAACATTGAAAGTTGAAAAATTCCGCGGCAATATTCAATGGCAACATTCGTACGATGGCCAAAACTGGAACAATATTGCTGGAAAAACAAATGCAGAACTTAAAGTCAATTCTGGTAATGAAGGTTATTATCGGTCTAAGATAAATGATGGTACTTGTTTCCAGGTTTATTCAGATACAGCCGCAGTAGTATCAAATAAATCCCGGAATATAATTGTGGATCCTGAACAAATTTCAGGAGTTAAGCTTATTCAAAGGAATGACAGTACTAAAACCTTTACTTTCATTAAGACCGGAGTGTTTGATTCTATTCCTTTAGGGACAATCTTTTTAGATAAGGATACCGTTAGCACTATCGCTATAGTTAAAAATGTCTGTGTTAATGGAGATACTATTAAAGTGGTAACAAACCCGGGTACGATGGAAGATGTGTTTCTTAATCAGGAATTTAATCTTTCAACAGAAACTGCTACAACGCGCTTAAAAAGTCTTCTAAATAACACTGATAATTATATTCATCCATTTGCAGTAATTGATAATAACCATTCTATGCAAGTCAGGAGTAGGTTGAAAAATGATGTTATGCCCACGGTGAGTTTTAATTATGATTTTAGCGGTCAAAAACTTTATAGCAACAATGGATTGGAACTGGCGATCAGCAGTGGATATTTTAAATTAAATGGGGAAATTAAATGTAATTTTAAATTTGAAAGATCGGGTTTTAATTGGAAAAGTTTCAACTTTTCACAAGGAAAATTAACATCGTTCAAATTTTATACAGATACTTCAACCCTTGCAGAATCAAAAATTGTTCTTACTGCTACAGCTAGCAGTAAAATTTCGATGAATGAGGAAACCACCCTTGCTGCGAATGTTTTTAATAAGACATTCGGTTTCCTGATCGGTGAGATTCCTGTATGGATGACTGTTAAGATGGATATTATGGCTAAACAGGAAGCAGACTTTAACAGTAATTTGTCCGTTTCTGCTGGTTTTTCAAGTACGCATAAGATTAATTTGGGTGCCAGTTATGAAGCAGGTACATGGTCTTCCATAAACAATGTTTCAAATCAGTTTAATTTAATAAGCCCAAGTTTGAGTGGACATAATAATTGTGATGTCCGGGTGGACGTTTATCCCCGCGTTGAAATCATGTTTTATAGTTCGGTTGGCCCTTATTTACAAGTGATACCTTATTTAAGTGAAAACATGGCTAACAGTCTTTCTGGTAATTATAAATTTGGAATATATTCCGGACTAGATACAAAAGTGGGTTTTTCCGGAACTATCCTGGGCAAAGAAATCTTTGATTACAGCAAAGATTTCAGTGTGATCAAAGATACACTTTATCAGCAACCCTGTCAGCTGAAATTGGTTAGCGGGGATGCGCAGGAAGGTATAGCAGGAAAAGTATTAGGTACTCCAATTGTTTTGAAAGTATTGGATTCTGAAGGAAATCCTGTTCCAAATTATCCGGTAAATTTTAATGTTAGTTCCGGAAGTGTTGACAAT
>JAUZOH010000116.1 GCA_030706565.1 Bacteroidota bacterium
CCTCCGGACAATTGAAAGATTATCCCCCAAATAATATAAATCCAAAATCGTAAAGTTTCCGGAACAAATTCCTTAAAAGACATTAATCGATAAGGCTTGTTATCTACTGCACTCATGCTGATTATATTTTACTCTGCACTCCACGTTCATGCCTGCACGCAGTTTCTTTAAATCTGCCGAAGAATTACCTTGGGCAAAATTTATCTTAACCGGAATAAGCTGTTCGACTTTTACAAAGTTACCTGCAGAATTGTCCTGTGGAATAATGGAATATTGTGCGCCGGTAGCATCAGAAATGGAATACACCACTCCTTTAAATATAACATGAGGCACGGCATCAATTTCAATATCAACCGGCATTCCTTCCTGAATATGCTGCATCTGGGTCTCTTTGTAATTGGCAATGATCCATTTATCCTTACTATCCACAATTGATACCACAGTATGACCAACATCCATTAACTGCCCTTCCTGAATATTTTTACGGCCTACAACCCCATCGCAGGGTGCGGTAATTACCGTGTAGGATAAATTAAGTTTGGCCAGTTCAACAGCTGCTTTGGCAACTGCAATATTGGCTTTTTGCTGGTCAAGATGCTGAGTCTGTTCATATTTTACCAATGAAGTAGATTCCTTTTGCTTAACCAGCATATCATACTTGGCTTTTAGGGCTTCATAAGAAGCTTTCATTGATTCATATTGCTGTTTAGTTACCGCATCCTTGGTTAAAAGATTTTTATAACGCTCAAAATCATTTTTCGTATTCACCATTAGGACACGGGCTTCTTCAATGGCCGCATCAGAAACCGACAGGTTATTTTTCGTTGTGGTAATGGTCGTTCCCATGGCAGATTTTCCGATCAAAGCATTTTGATAGTCAGCTATTGACTGTGCCAGACGTAATTTGTACTCGGTATCTTCAATTAAAACAAGCGTATCCCCTTTGTGTACCGTTTGATATTCACTAAAATTGATCTTTTTAATAAATCCCTGTACCCGGCAATTAACCGGCACAATTTGTTGACGTATTTGAGCATTATCGGTATATTCCACATCACCCAGGTGAATAAAACGGGAACATACCCAAATTAAACCAATGAGGATTACAGCAATAATGATGCTTTCTGACAATATTCTTTTTACTCTCTGTTTCATTTTTTTGTTTATAATGTTCCTGAGGTATATTTCAAATTATAATAATTATAAATAATGTTGATTCTGGCGTTTACAACCTTAAGTTCTGCATCCAACTTAGAATTACCGGCATCCAGCATTTCAGTTATAAGAACCATGTTGTTCAAATACCGGTTTTGTATCAGTTCGTAATTTTGCCGCGCCAAAGCATAGCTTTTTTCTGTAGTTTTAAGATGGTCAAATGATTCATTGTATTTAATCAAAGCTGATTTCACAGCCAATTCAGTTTTTTCTTCAATCACATCTCTTGCCGAATTTGCCAGATCCTGTGTAGCCTTGGCTTGACTAACCGTATGTTTTGCAGCATAAAGAGAAGATAAATTATACTTCAGCCCGATTCCTGCAGTCCAGTAATTATAATTCTTATTTATTGGTGGAACTTCAATTAAAATAGGACCGTTAAAATAATCTCCGGCAAACAAGGATATGGAAGGCAAATAATTGGCTTTGGCCATATTTACATTCTTGTCAGCAATCTGAATGTTCAGATCAGCTGTTTTTAACTCTGGTACATTGCCCAATGCATCTTTCAGTAAGTCATTTTGTTCCCTTCTGATCAAATCAAGGCTGAGAATTGAAGTATCAGGACGGATACTTGTCGAATCGGATAACCCCAAGGTCGTAACAAGCTGATTATTTATGATTTTGCAGTTATTGTCAATTTCGATCAACGCAAATTCAATATTCTGAAGCATCAGCTCATGCCGGGTAATATCACTGCCCAAAGCCATTCCCTCTTTCTGCTTTGCTTTTATCTGCTCAATTAATATATAGATCTGTTCCTTATTTTTAACATATACCTCCCATTGATTCATCAATTTATATAACTCAAGATAATATCCTATCAACAGGAACCTGACATTTAATTGCTCTTTGTTAAAACTTAACTGGGCAATTTGTTCATTAAGCTTTGCAATTTCAATTTGATTCGAAATGGTCCTGCCTCCATAAATCACCTGCGAGGCTTCCAGAGCAAAATCATTACCAAAATGAGGCATGGGTGCATTAGTCAGGTGCGAAAAATTGCGGTCCGTTATAAAACCATCACCTATGTATGAAACCGACAAAGAGGTTCCAATAGAGGGCAAAAGGGAATTTTTGGCAACATCGGTTGCCGTTCTTGCAGTAGCTATCCCGGCATTGGAAAGTTTAAGTTGTTTACTGTTCTCTGCCGCCAATTTGAACATTTCATCGACACTTAAAACCTTTATAGTACTTTGAGCCAATAAAAATTCCGAACACAGCAAAAACAATGCAATTGCTGTAAAAGCATTTATCCTATTCATCATCAAAATATGATTAATTGATTATGGATTAGAGTATTATCAATAAAATCAAGGTCAAAATGATTCAAGATCATTTTGATCCCAATAATTATCTAAACCACCAAAGATGAAGTCATAAATAATATTGAAAAATCAGGTAAGTAAAATACAGTTGTCAATAAAGGAAATTTCACAAATACTTTAAAACAAAAAAAATTTAACCGGATAGTTCTTACTCTACACATAATCTAATAATTTACCCGACAAAAGAACAAAATATTTTACGAGAAAAGCTTTTCAATTTTTCACAAAAAATTGTCATTTTTACCAATAATTTATTAAGAAATATTTAAGGAAATGCAACTTACAGAATTTAGTTTATGGGGATCGGACCTGGTAATTGAAGAAAACTTTAATATTAACTTATCCTGCAACAGATTACCAGTCGAAAACTCTCCATCCCGCAATAATTTTGGGATTATTTGCCTGTTTTTAAAGGGGAATGCAGATATTGAAATTGATTGTGTCAGGTACCACCTTGAAAAGGGGATGATATTATCCGTATTTCCCATGCAGGTAATCAGACAGATAGAAGCAAGCCCGGATTTAAAACTGATGTATTTCACGAATTCAAATGAAATACTTGACCGGATACTATTCCGCTTTCCTCCTGAATTTGAAATGTTTCTAAAAGAATACCCTACGTTTAAGTTTTCAGGCAAAATATTTCTTAAAAATGTAGCATTAATCTCCATGCTTGATGAAAAATTTAAAGATCGCGCCAATATTTGCCGGAACGAAATAATATTAAGCTTGATACGATGTTTCTACCTGGAAATATATAATAACCTGCACCACGAATTATTGAAAAATCCAATAAAAGACACCCGAGGTAAAGTCTTTATGAAAAAATTCATCAGTTTATTAATGCAACATTACAGGGAAAGCAGAGAAGTGGCATTCTATGCAAATAAGCTTAATATTACCCCGAAATACCTGTCTATCATTTCCGAAAAAGTGAATGGACAGAAAGCTAAAAAAGTCATTGATGAATACACCATTACTGAAATAAAATTACGCTTAAAGGCAACGACACAATCCTTACAGGAAATAGCAGAGAGTTTAAATTTTCCGGACCTGTCTTTCTTTTGCAAATATTTTAAAAAACAAACAGGAATGACACCCAAACACTATAGAGATAAGTAAACTCCAATTGAAATCAGAAAAAACATTTTTTTACCTTTTAATAATTTTTAAAACAAAAATTATGTTAAAAGTACTTACAATTTTCCTCAATGGGGTATTTTTGTATCTGAACACTAATTATTTTTGATTAAACATCTTATTTTTTATTCTTTTTTATTTTATTTTTATTTAAAAAACAGATATTATGCGTTTATTTTTTGCTTGCCTCATTAGTTTAATTGGATTCAATGCCTTTGCTCAAATGAATACCCAAGATACATTGTTCAACCAGACTAATTCCAAAGGACAGAAACAGGGATACTGGAAAGTCTTTTATCCTAACGGACATATCAAATACCAGGGATATTTTAAAAATGACAAACCGCTGGGGGTATTCAAAAAATATTTTGAAGACAACACGCCCAAAGCCATCCTGAATTATGCACAAGACGGAATGACCATTAGAGCAAAACTGTTTTACGAAAATGGAGAACTTGCTGCACAAGGCAAATACATTGGAACCAAAAAAGACAGTACCTGGAACTATTACAGCTATTATGATAAAACCCTGACCAATAAAGAGACTTATCAAGATGGAGTAAAACAGGGTATTTCGTACAAATATTATCCTATGGGGCAAATCTGTGAAGAGATGAACTGGAATTCAGGAATGAAAGAGGGTGAACGCAAACAATATTACGAGGATGGGAAAATGAAATGCCTGACGACATTTAAAAACAACAATAAAACAGGCCTGTTCCGTGTTTATTATGATAATGGTCAGATAGAACTGGAAGGATATTACCTCAAAGATATAATGACCGGGAAATGGATTAAATACGACGAAACAGGCAAGCTGATTTCAACCGTTGAATATGTCAACGGCAAAGCTTCAAATGAGAAGGAATTAACCGAAAAGGAACAGGAATACTTCAGGATGATTGAAGAAAACAAAGGGAAGTTTGCTGAACCGGATATAAATGACTTCGTGCCTGACAAATAAAATTGCTTATGCCCGAAAACGCGCTAACACTATTAGAACTTAATTTGAGTATCAGGGAGGCCTTAACCGCTGCTTTTCCTGATTCATATTGGATTATTGGCGAAATAGGGGAAATAAACGTAAATTACAGCGGGCATTGCTATCTGGAATTAATCGAAAAAGGAACCGATTCAGACCAGATCGTGGCCAAAGCCAGAGCGACCATCTGGTCTTCCACCTTCAGGATGCTCAAACCGTATTTTGAAACTACTACTGGTCAAACTCTTACAACAGGATTAAAGATCCTGGTAAAAGGATCGGTTGAATATCACGAGCTTTATGGCTTGAGCATCAACATAAAAGATATTGACCCCAGTTATACCCTGGGTGATCTGGCCAGGAAAAAACTGGAAATCATCAAAAGGTTGGAATATGAGGGGGTTATAAACATGAACAAAGAATTAGCCCTGCCCCTGGTTCCCCAGCATATTGCAATTATCTCATCAAAGACAGCCGCGGGTTACGGGGATTTTGTCAATCATCTAAACAACAATCCCAACAGGTTCGCCATCAACCATACCCTGTTTCCTGCCATCATGCAGGGAAATGAAGCTGAAAGCTCAATAGTGAATGCCCTTGATAAGATTTACAAAGAACATCAGAAATATGATGCAGTGGTCATTATTAGAGGCGGAGGTTCGCAAAGCGATTTGAGCTGCTTTAACAATTACTGGCTGGCATACAATATTGCACAATTCCCAATACCCGTACTGACAGGAATTGGCCACGAACGCGACGAATCTATCGCCGACATGGTGGCTCATACCAAATTAAAGACTCCCACAGCGGTGGCCGATTTCATCGTTTCGCGAATTTCGGCCTTTGATTTCAGCCTTGACGAACTGAATCAGGAGTTTTCTTCTAAAGTGCTGTCATTACTGGATAGTCAGAAAAACCGTATTTCAAATTTAACCGACCAGTTGCCTTCCCTTATCCGTTTCAGGATGTCGGGAATTTCACACAACCTGGAGATGACCACCCAGCGTTATGAGACTTCAGTAAATAAGCTGCTGCTTTCCCACAAACAGCAATTGCTTAACAGCCTGATGAATTTTAAGTCTTCAACCCTAAAACTCCTGCTACATAAAAACCAGGTTCTTGAAAAGACAGATTCGTCGCTGAAATTCATTATCAAACCTTATTTCGAGCGCCAGAATCACAGACTTGAAATGGCCGAGAAGACAAATAATTTTCTGAATCCCAGGAATATATTGAAGAGAGGATACAGCCTGACCTATTGCAATGGGAAATTGGTAAAAGAAACTGAAGGTTTAAAAAATAACGATGTTATTGAAACCCATTTATATGAAGGAAAAATTACAAGTACTGTTTCATACATTACAACGACTAAAAATAAATCTGAAAAGTAGTTCAGAAACAAAATACCTGACAGATATCATAATTATATATGAATCAGACATATAAACCTTTATTTAATGATTTTTACTGATCGATAACCAAATTAAAAACGATGATAAAAAAAATAAAAAACCTTATCTCTTATTTTCGTTTTAACCCAAAACGTTTATCCTTTAAACATTTGTTTGTCATAGCTGTTTTGCTTTTCCCCTATTTAGGGGAATGTAGGTGTACAGCTGAGGTACAGACAAATTTCCTGTTAAAAATAACCCTTCACCGGGTTAACAAATTAAAACCGGAAGAATTAAATGCCACGGCCAAAAGTTATTTACCCGATCATCCGCGAAATTGCCTGGAATATGGGGAAAAAGCCTATGCCCTTGCAATAGAACTGAAGCGCCCCTCAGAAATAGCAAAAGCCTTAAATAACATGGGCGCAGCTTATTATAATTTAGGCAGGTACGATTCGGCCATGATATTCTACCAAAAAGCCCTTTCCTTTGAAAAAAATAAAAATGACATCGCCAACACTTTGAACAATGTAGCATTGGTATATGCAGATAAAGGAAAATATGATCAATCCTTGGAAATGCATAATCAGGCCCTGGCGATCTTCCGTAAAGTAAATAATGCAGCTGGCGAAGCCAACACCCTGAATTACATTGGGAATATTGGGTTTAATACAGGGAAATACAAGGAGGCCATTGAACAGTATGAAAAGTCCTTTAAAATACGGGAAAAAATAAAAAGTCCGGAACTGGTTAATTCAATCAACAATATTGGAAATTGCTATAAGGCAATGAAATCAAACGATCAGGCACTTAGTTTCTACAAAAAAGGACTTGAAAACAGCCGTAAGCTTAATAATAAGAAACTGATGGCAACTACCCTGAACCTGATAGGAAATTTATACTGGAGTACTGATAAATATGACAATGCAATGGAATATTATCTGGAATCTTTGGCTTTACGAAGAGAACAGAATGATATTCAAGGTATAGCCAACTCTTTCAATAACATAGGGAATATTTATAATAAGCTGGGAAATTACCCCAAAGCATTGGAATACTTCGGCCAGTCCTTACAAATATACCAGAAAAAGGGAGACAACAAAAAGATAGCTTCACTGCTTAACCTCGTTGGCAATGCCTATATGAATCTGTCAGATTATAAAAGTGCACTCAACTTTTATCTTAGCGCACTGAAGTTAAGAAAACAAAAGGGTGACAGACGCGAGCAAATCATTTCCCTGAACCATATTGGTACGGCGTTTGACAATCTGCACCAAAACGAACAGGCCCTTGGATATTATATGCTTGCCCTTGAAATGTCGGAAGGACTTAAGGATTCAGCTCTGATTATTTCTGTTACCAATAATTTGGGCAATCTTTATTCAAATTCAGGAAATTACCCTAAAGCCTTAAATTATTTTAACCATACCCTTTCATTTTCAAAATCAACAGGGGATAAATACAATCAGGCATTAAGTTCAAGAAAAATAGGAGAAATTTATCTAAAAAAAGACAACTATAAAGAAGCCAAAAAATTGTTCGATGAATCATTGAAAATCGGGCAGGCAACAAATAATGAGGAATTGGTTAAAAAAGCGTTTTTCGACTTATATCAATATAATGACCAATTACACAACTATGCTTCTGCATTAAATTATTACCGTTTGTTTGTTCAAAAAAATGAATCTATGCTGAATAAACATAACAGCGAGACTATTTTGGAGAAACAAATGAATTTTGAAATAGAAAGTAAAGAAAGGGAAATTGAAAAAATTGAAAAGAGCCAAAGACAGGAAGAAAAAATTCAAAGCCTGGCATTAGAAAAACAGGTTGTTTTTCGCAATTCAGTCATTCTTTTAACCCTGCTGGCTTTTATATTTGGATTTTTCATTTATCGCCAAAATCTTTTTAAAAAGAAAACGACTACTTTACTTCAGGAAAAATACAGGCTTATCGGAGCAGCCAATACCAAACTTAAACAAGATGAAATAGAACTGCAAAGCCTGATAGAGACTAAAGATAAGTTTATGTCGGTCATTGCCCACGATATCAAAAACCCGCTTAGTGGTATTCTCGGAATAACAGAAATCCTGGCAAAACAATGTGAAAATCTAAAACCTGCAACCATAAAGGAATATTGCAATCTGATTTTTGAAAGTTCAAAAAATCTGTTTGAACTTTTAGAAAACCTGCTAAGCTGGTCAAAATCCCAAATGGGAAATAACCGCTTTGCCCCGGCCAATATGAATTTAAGTTATTTAATCAAAGAAGACATTGAACTTTTCAAACAAAATGCCGAAAATAAAGGTATACAGTTTGATGTCATGCTACCTGAGAAAGCAGAGGTCTTTGCAGACAAAGAGATGATTTCTTCGGTGATCAGAAACTTAATTTCCAATGCCATTAAATTTTCATTTCCCGACAATACGATTAAAATCAGTTGTAAACAGGAATCTGACCAGACCGAAGTGACGGTTGCTGATCAGGGTAAAGAGATGACTGAGGAAGAATTGCATCATTTATTCCAGAATGATCGCCACTTCACCCAAAAAGGAACAAACAATGAAAAGGGTTCAGGTCTGGGCCTGTTGCTGTGCAAAGAATTCATAGAAAAACATCAGGGAAAAATATGGGTAGAAAATGGGCTAAATCAGGAAACAATATTTAAATTTGTCTTGTATGGAAATCACAAGCTCTAAAAATTATGCCAAAAAAAGAAATCACCTATCAACAAGCAATAATAGAAATAGAAGATATCCTTTCAAAAATAGAAAACGAAGAATTGGATGTCGATGATCTCACCGTAAAAGTTAAACGGGTGGCCTCATTGATCAAAACATGCAAAGACAAACTGCATACTACAGAACAGGAAGTAAATAAAATTTTAAAAGAAGTAGATAATAATTCAAAGGATAATTCACCTTCCGGTTCAACAGAAACAGAAGATGAATAGCTAAAAATTCAGGAAATTTTTAACACCTGTTCTGTTTATGCCATACAACCGGTAACTTCCTTGATTTCAGTAGCATAACCATATCTCATGCTGGCACTCTGATAATACTCTTTTGTAAGGTGCTTTATTTGTTGCTGGTTTGCAATAAGTACCTGAATGGGATCCACATCGTGGAAATTGAAGATACCTTCCACATCTTTAAGTACCTCAAGGTTTTTATTGATGACCTTCATCAGCTGGTCGTAGGATTGTGTAATGGTTGAAAGCCTGTGCCCCACAATGCCGATTACTTCGTTATTTTCCACATTAATTAAAGGGGAGCCTGAATTACCCTGCCTGATGGTAGATTCAAACTGTATATATTGCTTGCTATTTCTTACATCCACAAAAAAAGAGGAGATAATGCCACTTTTAATACTTAAATTTTGTTGCCCCAACTGAAAACCAACCACGGCCAAGGGTTGTCCGATTTCTTCTTCATCACTGGAAAGTTTAAGAGAAGGAACATTATCCAAGCCTAAACCATCTATTTTAATAAACACAAAACTTCTCTTTTTATCACCGGGGTTTTCCAAAATCCTGTCCTGAAATTCCCAGAATGGAATGGAAGCACTTGCATAAACCGTATAGCCATCGCT
This sequence comes from Bacteroidota bacterium, assembly GCA_030706565.1. Taxonomy (NCBI): domain Bacteria; kingdom Pseudomonadati; phylum Bacteroidota; species Bacteroidota bacterium. Next base: position 9,648 of record JAUZOH010000116.1, read on the forward strand.
CTCTACAAATTTAATATGTACTTCTTTAGCCTTTAGAATTTTGTATATATACTCGTCAGAAATAATCAAATTTCCGACCTTAAAACCTGTTAATGTATAAAAGGTTATTCCTTCATTGCTTAGAAAATTAATACAGCAAATGGCCTTATGACAAGCTTTCCACACTTTTCTGTACATACCTACCAGTTTAAATTATTATTGAATTTTCCCCTTCTTCTATTTCCGATTCAATCCATTTTCATCCAAAAAACAGTTTAAATTTCAAAATACAAAAAAATGAAATTTGTCAATATCTCAATTAAAAGTCCCCCGTTTTTTGATGAGCAAAGCAAAAATAAGTTTAAATTCATTATTTTATCGGATATACATTAAATATTTTTCAATTATTTATAATATTGTGCTTAGTCTCTTCTTACTTTCTTGAGACAGAGGAGGTTCATCGCATTGATGCCCAAGCCCCAAATATCTTTCTGGGTAAATCTTACTGCAACATCATAGTATAAAGGCACCACCGCAGCCTGATCAACGATCATTTTATCCATTTGCTTATAATAAGCTATCCTGTGGTGCACATCAAATTCCTTTAAGGATTTATCATATAACTGATCAAATAAAGGATTGGTAAAATGGGTGGTATTCGGACCGCCAGGACTCAGATTTTTGCTGTAAAACAAAGAA
>JAUZOH010000117.1 GCA_030706565.1 Bacteroidota bacterium
CTTTCCGTACTGTTCTTCGGGGAGTAAGTGATACCAGGTTCTTTTTATTCCGTTTAACTAAAATCTATGCCTGATTTTTTCTCTCCACATGGTTTTTGAACTGATCCCTGGTTTACAGATTTTCAAACAATTTCAATATATCAAAAACCACCTCAAACCCTATCAAACAACTTTCAAACCACTTCAAACTAATTGAAATTTTATCAAAAAATTACTGAGACAGGATTAACCGGATTACAGGTTAAATAAAAAAATTCTATCTTTGTTTAAGACAAATAGTGGGGAAGTATGAAAATCAAAGCTCATGATATAAAAAGTAAAAGTTTTTTCCTGTTTTTCGTTATTATCTGCCTTTTAAGCTGCAAGAAAAATGAAGAAACTCCGACAATTGCATTCATAGAGCCATCCAAAACCACTATAGAGGCAAGTTCCCCGTCAACTGTCAATCTTAAATTAAAGCTTGCAGCTCCCGTCCAGATTGATTCTTTAAAAGTAGCAGATAAGGTTGCTGATGCAGACTGGAGATTGTTAAAAACCATAACATTTTCTCCTCCTTCGGATACAGCCACATTTACCGGCAACTATTTTATACCACAAGGATTTGAAGGGACAGAGATACTTTTAAAATTTTCACTTTATGATAAAAGTAAACCCGGAGTCCCTTATGCTGAAAGTATCTTAACAATCAATGTAAAATAATTAGCGGAATTTAATTTTCCCCATTGCAAAGAAGCACATCCTCAGTAAAATGAAACCATGCTTGAAACGGGAAATATTGGTATCTCCATATTGACGATCCTGATAACGGATGGGCAAATCAATTATTTTAAGATTTAATTTATAAGCGCCAAACAGCAGGTCAAAATCTCCAAAAGGATCGAAGTCGCCGAAAAAACTACGGTTGGCAGTCAGTTTTTCATAATCACTGCGGAACATTACCTTCGTTCCACAAAGCGTATCCTTTATGGGTTGTTCCAATAACCAGGAAAACATCTTGCTAAAAAACATATTGCCCCAGGTATTCAGGGTACGCATGGCATGCTTCTCCATGGGATAGACCAGTCGCGAACCATTAATAAATTCTCCCTTACCCGAAGCCAGGGCATAATAAAACTTTGGCAAATCTTCAGGCAAAACGGTCAGGTCAGCATCCAGGATCATCAAAATATCGCCCATGGCCATCGAATAGCCTTTGCGAACGGCATCGGCTTTACCTTTTCCCTCCTGCCTGGCTATTTTAATATCAACATGGCTGTACTTCTGTTGCATCTCCTTGATTTTCTCCCAGGTGTCATCGGTTGAATTTCCTTCTACAAATATAATTTCGACGTGTTTTCCAAAGGAAGGTATCCTTTTTATGGCACTTTCAATATTCCCACTCTCGTTACGAGCCGGAATCACAACAGAAACCGAATATTTTTCATCAACATCAGGCTCCACTCCATGAACAGGACGGGCAAACACAAATTGATTCAGACACAAGGCATTGATCAGCGGCAGTCTGCCCAATATTTTATTAAAGAAATAAGAAATCACAGGAATATTAACAGGCAGAAGTATTCTTTTGGCTGTTCTGAAAACTTCAAAATCCGAAAGATAAAGGAGGTTTCGAATATCAGATGTAGTAAGCCAGTTTTGATGGGGACTATGCTTTTTTAACCCAAGGAATTCGCCCAAACGCAAAACCGGCTCCCAAAAATAATTATAGTAAGTGATGAAAATCCTGGTATTCTCTTTACATACTTTTCTGACAGAAGCCAAAACATCCAGCACATTATCAAAATACCCCAAAACATTAGACAGGATAATCACATCAAATTTCCTGTCCAGGCTGATATTCTCGGCTTCCATTAAGAAGAAATCAATATCCGGGTGTTCCTGCCTGGCTATTTCAATCATCTTGGGACTGAAATCAATTCCTACCTTATCTTGGCAGTGAAGTTTTGAAATTGTACCACCGGTACCACATCCCACTTCCAAAACACTGTCCGATTCAGTGACAAAAAAATTCGTATAATTTGAAATATCGTTCCAGTAATATTTATATCGGTTTCTATAATGGGTATAGGCAGGAGCAAAATTCTCAAAGTAGTTATAAAAAATTTCCTTACGTGTTTTTCGCATCATAGCATCTGATTTTATTGGTCCTTGGATTTTGATATTTCTATAGTCTGAAACATCGCGGTTAAAGGAAATACCGGCGTAAATAATTTCTCAAAGATAGTAACAAGTTTAAAACTCCAACCCGGCACCAATGATTTATATGATAACCCGCCCGTAAGAAGATAACGGAAAGGCGTATGAAATCTGATACTTTTCAACTTTAACGATGGAAACAAAAGTTCAAACTTATCCAGATCGCGTCTGAAAATAATGGAAGGCAAAGCGCCATTTGCCCCGGACAGCGGGCCGGATGATGGAAACGACCATTCTTTGACCTTAGGGTCAAAGGGTTCATGATGGAAATGAGTATAAATAAACCGGCTAAAAATCGTGTCTGCCGGTTCTATCATAAAAATCATCCCCCCTTTGACAAGGACCCTTTGCGCTTCTTTAAAAAAGTCTTCGGCGTGGGGTATATGATGCAGGACATCCATCATAAAAATAGCAGAAACACTCTGATCAGGGAAAGGTATATTTTCTGCCGAAAATGTCATATCACAGTTTGGTAAAGGTAATATATCCGAAGTAATTACATCCGGCCTTAACTGTTTCAAAAAACTTCCCCCTGCCCCAATTTCAATGATTTTACCTTCAGGTAGTTTGTTTAACTTGTCGATAAAAGTACCATACCACTCTTCATACAATTTTTTAAGAAACTGTTTTTTTAATACCAGATCCCTGTGTAAAAGCGTTGTTTCAGGTGCATCTAAATCGAAATCCTGTTTTTCCTTTAAAAAATGGTTACAACTCATTCCAGAACAAATCAAATTTTCCTCCAAATATAAAACATCTATCTTCTGCCCTACCACACTATGGTACTACTTCTTTGCCAATTGAGGAGGGTTAACCTCAAGAATCCATGCAGGTTCATCATTATCATCACCTACTTGATAAACTTTCTTGAAAATAGTGGGGTATTTTAGTTGAATAAAATATACATAACGATGCATAGTATCAACGATATATTCAGTTTTCTGCTGTGCATATTTTCTTAAGCTGGCCATCAAAATATATCCCACATTATTTTTCACTAAATCGCCAAGAAGATAATCCGCATTTTCAACATAACATTCGGTATTAGATTTCTTGAGATTTGTATAAAACTCCTGAAGATTGTTCGAATAATTAAGCTTGAAATAATTGAGCAAACGGATATAATCGGCTTTTTTATCTTTCGGGAATTGATACAGGGTGTAAATTCTGGAATTGGTAACTATCATCGATACATTGAACTGGCAAAGGGTATAAAAAATATCTGCAGATACTTTCTTTGCTTCAAATTCATTATTATCCATTACAACAATATCGTCATTCCGTTTTACGAAATTGGCAACAACCGTATCTGCTTCCCATAAAGGAGTTTGGAAAATACCATAAAAAAACCTTCCGTTGCCATAAACAGTCGAAATAGCAGGTTTTCTACAGGCAATTACTTTCTCTTTTGGAAGATGAAGTGATGCCCACTTACTCATCTTTATGTAATGCACCCAATCTGGGGTTAATCCGTAAGTAACATCTCCCTTCAGGTTTTGGCTGAGGATCTCTTTATTTACCCTTGTTTTATCCGTGGTCCGCTTAAAATTCGTAAAAAACAGAATGAGCAGTAAGAAGGGTAAGACTATTTGAAAACCTTTAAATGACTTTGTCCTTGCCAGTGCCCAAAGTCCTGAAAAGATGAAAATCAATATATATGGGACATAGATCACGATCAACCGGGATTGATCCCAAGATTTCTGAAGTGCAACAAATGTAAGACAGCATAGGCCCGTCACATATAAACCGGTAAACAGCAACATCTTATTTTTCTTGTACAGCATATAAAAAGCCACAACCAATAAAACCACCAGCACAAAAGTAAGGAAGGGCGCAATTTCAATAGTGGGATCATCAGGCCTCAGGCCTAAAATAGTATAAAAATGTTTGGAAAGATAAAGATGTGAATTATCTATAAGTCTTTGAATATAACCCATTAAAGTTTCTTTTCCTTCAGATGGATTGTAATAATTTTTTAACATCAGGCCATTTCCCTGGGTTGAAAATTGCAACTGACTGGATTTCCACAATAATCTCTTCAGAAGTTCAAAAACTAAAGTTAAAGCAGAGAAAGAAGCAAAAGTTCCAAGTAATGATTTCCACTTCTTAGCAACCAATAAAAAGAAAAGCAGAACAAGAACTGCGCCAAATCCAATTGTTCGCGTCAAACCAATCATCAATAAAACAGCCCCTACACATAAGTATTTTTTATAAGAGGTTTTATAATCTTCCTTTTCTATGTCATCATTGACAATAAAATACCGTGCAACCAGGCAAAAGAGAATTGCCTGCAGAAGCATGAATAATGCCTCTGAATAAGTCTGACTGGCATAATAAAGAAGATAACCGTTCATGCCTGAAAACAAAAGTACAAAGCTTAATATAGTTGCAGAAATCCTTCCTTTGAATGCCCGGTAAATAAAATAAACCTGGCCTGCCATACACAGAAATGAAAAAAGCTTAAGCAATGGCAGATTTATACCGAAGATTAAAAGTAACGGACTTATCAATAAAGGATACATTGGCCCCTGGAATGAAGGATATACGAAATGGTGCACAAAATCATTTGCCCGAAGTATATAAGTCGAATCATCGCCGGTCATACTAACTTTCAAATCGAAAAGCAGAAAACCGAAAAAACAAGTTAAGATTAAAGATATCCAGAAAATTGTGTTCAGGTGTTTCGCAAAATAATTGTCGCAAACGCCAAGAAGATCGGCCGGAGTAGTGGTAATGTGTTGATTTTGTGATTTTTTTCCAACAGCATGATTTTTGTCTGGGGCAATTTTGTTGGGATTGTTTTTCATTTTAGGGTTAGTTTTTGCCATTCCAATTGGGTTTTAAAATTTCATTCAAATTTGTTATTTTTTTAATTTAAAAAAAACTTTAGTTAAAAAAATCAGCAGAAAGGACCTAATAATTTTTTTTGTTTCTTTTTCTCTTCTTTACAGAGAACCCGAATCTTCCTATTTCATTGCCCAAGACGTAATATTTTCCATGGGAATAAGAAATCAAATGAGCTTGCGACAAATTAAAAACCCCGGTTTGAGGATCAAAATACTGATCATCTGCATGAACGGCAACTATTTCCGCAATAAACATATCATGGCTTCCTAAGGGAAGGATGTCCTTTACCCTACACTCAATATTTACAGGAGATTCTGCAATCAGAGGTGCTTTAATAATTTCAGCCTTTAAGGGAGTAAGTTTCATTGCTTCAAACTTATTCACCTCCCTGCCCGATTTCACCCCACACCAATCTGTGGCATAAGCCAAATCGGCATTGGTAAGATTAATGGCAAACTCTCTGGTACGGCTGATCAGTTCATGCGAAAGTCTTTCAGGGCGTAAAGAAATATAGCACATAGGCGGATTTGTGCAGATGGTCCCTGTCCAGGCAACGGTCATAATATTATAATTTTCCACGCTATCGCCACAACTTACCATTACTGCCGGTAATGGATAGATCATTGTTCCGGGTTTCCAGGTAATTTTACCCATAACTATTTAAAAATTTAATGCTCTATTTTATTCAGTGTACTTTACAAATGTTAATTTTGGCAAAAAATTAACAGGCTTTTTTATTTCTCTATGTTAGCCTGATAAACTGCCATTTTATAACCATTTATGAATAGAATTCTGATTATTCAAACTGCTTTTATCGGCGATGTCATCCTGGCTACCTCGTTAATAGAGAATATTCACCATAAATTTCCGGAAGCAAAGATAGACTTTCTGCTAAGAAAAGGCAATGAAGGATTACTTTTCAATCACCCTTATTTGAATCAACTTTATATCTGGGACAAAGGGAAAGATAAATTCATAAATTTACTTAAAACCATCCGGCTTTTAAGAAAAACGAAATACGATGAAGTAATCAACTGCCACCGTTATTTTTCAAGCGGATTGATTTGTCTTTTTCAAAGGGCAAGAAATAAAACCGGTTTTGACAACAATCCGTTAAGCATTTTTTTCACCCGGACAATTAAACATGAATTTGGCAATGGCAAACATGAAATAGAACGAAATCAAGGGCTTATTGCACATCTTACAGATGAACCGGTAATGAAGCCCAGGTTATACCCTTCAGAAAAAGAATTCATAAAAGTAGCACCCTGGCAATCACAAGCCTATATATGTGTTGCGCCCTGTTCTGTATGGTTTACCAAACAACTGCCAGTAAGCAAATGGATAGAACTTATCCGCAAAACTCCGGCCGGGTATTCTGTTTTATTAATTGGAGGCAAGCCGGATTATGAAAGTTGTGAAAACATCATAGAGCAGTCAGGAAAGACAAATTGTACAAATTTGGCAGGGAAACTCAGCTTTTTGGAAACTGCAGCATTGATGAGCCATGCGGCAATGAATTATGTAAACGATTCAGCCCCTCTTCATATTGCATCCTCGATGGATGCACCGGTTACAGCCTTTTTTTGTTCTACAGTGCCTTCATTCGGCTTTGGCCCTCTTTCTTCCAGGTCGAAGTTAGCAGAAATAAACCATCCCCTGGAATGCAGGCCTTGTGGAATTCACGGAAAAAAAGAATGTCCCTTACACCATTTCAAATGCGGATTTGAAATTGACATTGATCAGGTACTACTTCCAGGAATATAGTTATAAATCACTAAATGTCTTGAACCCGTTGCCAATAATTTCATTGGCATCAAAAACAGTAAGGAAGGCATCAGCATCTATTCCCTTAATATATTCCTGTAAAATTGCCAGTTCCCGGCGGCTCACATTGGTAAAAATCACTTTTTTTTCTTTTCCTTCATACATGCCTTCGGCTTTCAAAGCAGTGGCTCCACGGCTAAGATCGAATAATATCTTATGCCTGATTTCCTCGTAATGGTCTGAAATAATCAGCAGGGACTTGTCATAACCGATACCCTGCATGACTGCATCAATCACTTTACCGGTAACGTAAATTACGATCCAGGAATACAAAGGAATCCTCCAATCGCCAAAGGCGATCAATCCGACCAACACAATTGTGGAATCGACATAGATCATCAATTGCCCCAAAGGAAGCCTGGTATATTTGGCAAAAATCATGGCAACAATATCGGAACCACCTGAGGTTGCTTTTGCCTTAAATATCAAACCTAAAGCAAACCCAGATAATACACCGCCAAAAATAGAAGATAATAATGCATCATTGGGAACCAAAGGTTGATAACCCCAAATTGCTGTTAGCCCATCAATAAAAAATGAAGAAAGTACAAATCCTACAACTGTTTTTACCCCAAACAAAGGCCCGAGAATTCTCACGCCCAATATGGTCAGAGGGATATTTAACAGCAACCCCATTAATCCAATCGGGAATCCTTCAGGGGCAAAAGCAAACACATGGGGAGTTAAATAATGGATTACAATACTGATGCCATATACACCCCCAGGAACAATTCTATAAGGTGTAATAAAATACACATAAGCAACTGCTAAAATAAATGAGCCAATTACAATCAAAGAATAATTTCGCAACCATCTTTTTGACAGGAATTTATCTTTAGGCTGATTTTCCGCTATCATATTTTTCAATTTATATAGTTAAGCAAAAATATAAAAAAATGTGCACTTCCCTAAAATAAGTCCTTTTTTAAGGGAATATAAAAATGGCATTTTAAATATTTTCAGGGCATTAGTCAATTCCTACTCCAGAATTTTAAACTCGGTACGCCGGTTTTGAGCTTTACCAGCCTCATTATCATTGGAGGCTATGGGTCGTGTTTCTCCATAACCTTTAAAAACAACACGTTTTGAATCAACACCTTTGGAGACAAGGTAATTCACCACAGCTTTTGCACGTCTCATGGAAAGATCCTGATTATGAGCGGCTGATCCGGTATTGTCGGTATGGCCGCTGATCTCAATTTTTATTGATGAATTCTCCTTCATAAACCGCAGAACCTTGTTAAGTTCAACGAATGATTCATTTTCAAGATTGGCAGAATCTGTTGCAAAGAAAATATTTTTCAATATTATGCTTTTACCCGGTTTGACCGGCTGAAGCGGGATATCCAACAAAAATGGCTCTTTAAATTCGTGAATTTGTTTGAGGGCGAAATTATCGGAATAGAACAAATAATGAGGTTTCGAAACATTTAGCCCATAATTGCATCCAACAGGAAGGCAAACAAAAAATTCCCCGTTCAGACTGTCCGACTGAGCTTCGATGCAAAGCTTTGAAGAGTCAAGGTCCGAAAGTTCGAAATGAGCTTTAAGCGGATCGCCGGAATCGGCATCATAAACCTTCCCTTTCACATAAGAAACAGCCAGTGGACGAGCTTCCTTATAAAGATCGAACGAGTAAATATCACGTCCATCAGCCCCCAGCCTGTCAGATGAAAAATACGCCTTGGTTCCTGCCGCATTCACGATCAAGCCTTCTTCCTTGTTAAATGTATTGATGGGATAGCCCAGGTTTTTTGCCTGTGTCCATTCTCCTCTTCCATTCAGCCTTGAAACATAAATGTCAAAATCGCCCATGCCCGGACGGTCGTTGGAAGAGAAATAAAGTGTTTTATTATCTTCATGAATAAAGGGAGATTCTTCATCGCCCGGAGAATTGATGCTGTCGCCAAGATTTACGGGATATCCCCAGCTTCCATCCTCATTTTTTGTGCTTTTCCAAATATCCAACCCTCCTTTACCACCGGGGCGGCTGCTCACAAAATAAAGTGTTTTTCCGTCTGAGGAAATTGACGGCTGGGTTTCCTTAAACCTGGAATTTACCGGTGCGCCAAGGTTCTGCGGGACAGACCATTGATTCCCCTTCCTAAAGGAAACATAAATATCACATAATCCCAGTCCACCGGGCCGGTTGCATGCAGTGAAATAAAGAGTTTTTCCATCAGCAGAGACCGATTGTGCACCTTCATTATCCGGAGTATTGAGCGGAAATCCCACATTTTGAGCCATAGCCCAGGAACCATTTTCAAAACTGCTCATATAAAGATCTTCCTGACGGTTATAAGAGATGGAAGTATCCATAAGATTTTTAGGTACCAGCCTGGTAAATACCAGTTGTTTTTCATCTGAAGACAAACTCGGCCAATACTCATCATAACGGGTATTAATTTTAGGGCCAAGATTTTCGGGATTAAAAGGCACTGGATGTTGTAAGGAATTTAAAGCAAATTCCGAATATTTAAGCAACTTTTCAGCAGATGCCCTCTCCTTTCCGGCCTGTATATTCATTTTGAGATATTCTTTTAAATCAGCTTCCGCATCGGCATATCTGCCGGATGAATATTCGGCTTTTCCCAAATTCAAATAAGCAGCAGGGAAAAAAGACGGGTTTATAGTCACTGCGGTTTTATAATTTTTAATACAATCTGTTAGATCGTTATTATCCATATATACCTCAGCCATAACCAGATATGCTTCTATAAAACGCTGGTCGGTTTTTACAGCTGAGGTCAATAACCTGACAGCCTCCTTATCGTTGTGGGTATCCAGAAGGTATAATGCCTTTTCATACAAACGGGCTGCCTTAGCCGATGAGGTCGTTAATTGTTTCTGGGCATCAATTGAATAAGAAAAAATATTAAAAACAACACACAAAAAGAAAGCGATTTTTTTCATCCTAAATAATTTTAAAATTAAGGCCCTTGAAAGCCTCAACCTTCAGACCCACCAGAGAAAATGTGCATGTTAATTTATTCGGGTTACTGCCGGGTCATGATCAAAACAAAAAACTTTTTCTGATCAATTTTACCCTAAAATCCGAAAATTTCCCTTTAGCAAAATTAGGATTTTTTATTCCCCGGATTATAGATTTTCTGAAGGCTTTCCTGCATAATGTTCCGGTTTATTTCATTAATCATTTCGATAATTTTGTAGATTTTATCCTTACGCCCCAGAATTTCGCTATAAGACAGGTCGCTTTCTTTGCTAAAAACGATTTTTTCAATTTTATAACCTGTTTCTTCCAGACTGATGACAACTGCAGCTCTAAAGTTGTCCAGAATAATAACCGATGGCAATTTTACAGAATAATGGTTCAGAGCTTTC
>JAUZOH010000118.1 GCA_030706565.1 Bacteroidota bacterium
GAAATTATCAGGCAGGATGCTGCCCTAAGTAATTTCAGAATTGAAAATTATTTGCATTATGCAGTAATCTATCAGCAAACTAAAATTTTCCATTGTTTAATTTCTCAGCAAAATTTCACTCCTAAAAGTCCCGATTTTTTAAATAAACTGCTTATAACCGCCTCAGAATATCCCCAAACCCTGATTATAAAAGACCTTCTAAAAAATGGGGCAAACATCAACTTTGCCGATTCCATAGGTTCAACTCCTTTGATGCATGCAGCTTCAAACGGAAGATTAAAAAATGCAAGGTTATTACTTCGCCAGGGGGCCAATTTAAATGTCCTGGACAAAAAAGGATTATCGGCTACAGACTATGCCATAAAACATAACAATCAAAGAATATATTCCTACTTTACAGGATATTTTGAAAGACATCTTCCCAATTATTCGGATGGTCCATACATCAAATGGGTAAACCGGAAAAAAATCAAAATTACCTACCTCTTTCATGATTCCTTAAGAAACAGGACTTATGAGGTGATAAGCTTTTCGAAACTAAAGAATGATATTTTTACTTTAAATATATACGATATAAATTCTGTATTTCAGTGTAATAAAAATATTGATAAAAGTTATTTCCAGGACACAGCCCAGATTTTTGTAGTAGGGGATGTACATGGCGGCTATGAAGGCATGAAAAATCTCCTGATCAACAATCATATTGTTGATAGTCAATTAAAATGGAACTGGGCCAACAACCATCTGGTATTTATGGGTGATATTTTTGACCGTGGGGATGGAGTTACACAATCACTTTGGTTGATTTATAAATTAGAATGTCAATCTGCAAGTTATGGAGGTCATGTTCATCTTTTATTAGGGAATCATGAAATCATAAATCTTACCAAAGACTCCCATTATCTCTCCAAGAAATATTTCTATCTTTTCAAAAACTTAAATTTAAACTATACATCCCATTATAAAAGCAATTATGAATTAGGCCGTTGGCTCAGGACGAAAAATACAATCCTGCGCATCAATGATGTAGTTTTTGTCCATGGGGGATTATCCCCCATGCTGGCTTCAATGACTTCAAATATAGATTCTTTGAACAACACCATAAGACGCTATCTTCAAAATCAACGGTACTCCAGGAATGATCCCGTATTTCAGAATTTTTTGCTGGGTGAACAGGGTCCATTTTGGTACAGAGGCTATATTGAGGATAATCTGGACTACTCAAAAATAAAAGATAACGAATTGGATACTGTACTGAAAAAATTTAATGCAAATTTCATAGTCATAGGACATTCAAATGTTGACCAAATAAAAGCCATTGACAACAATAGGGTTTTCGTCACTGATGTGCCTTTCTACCAAAAAACCTTATACAGCCCCCAGGGGCTTCTGATCAACAAAACAGGATTTTTCCGGGCCAATCTTAACGGGACCAAGGAAATTATAGTTAAGAAAAATTGATCCATCCATTTTGATGATTTCTAAATCTTCCATACTATTACTCCACTTTTGAACAGAAAAAATCAGCCATTTCTCTTTTTTTTTCGTACAAGATTATAATTTTCTTTTTGAAAATCAATGGAGAAAATTTCCCCTGATCGGAATAAGTTCATTCATTTTCAGCCCTAAGACGATTACTAGTTTGCCGGAAGGAAAAATGGTTGAAAAAAGATTTACAAAATTTTCAAGATAATTATCCAATCTCAGGTAGGGCTAAGTGTGAAAATATTTAAAAATTGAACAGAAATTTTTATAAAATATATTTAACTATTAGATAATCATTTATAAATGATTATCTTAACACTAAATTATATTAAATTAAAGTGAGATTTAACTTATTCAATATCATCAAAATGGATAAATTTATCCATTCACCCAAGAATTTAAAATTTTTAACGGAAGAAATGTTAGAATACTTCCTGCAGCACCATCAACATTTTATCTTCATTTTTAACGAAAAAAACTACAAAATCCGGTTTGTCAACAACAAAACCTGTGAATATTACCACTTAACCAAAGATGTTATGTTGCAAATGGATATTAGAAAATTCTATATAATTTCTGAAACAGATTTGCAAAATATCATCAAAGAAGTAAAAATAACAGGCTATAGTAATAAAATAATTAAGCGTTTAAATTCAAACAATGGAATAATTGATTCAAGTGTCAGCTTTCAATACCATCCTTTTATCAATGACAAACATTTGATTATTTCCTACCTCTTAAAAGAGCCCACCGCTTCAGGTAACTTTATAAGTCATATGTTTCCTGTTTCAGGTAATGAATTATTTTATAACAAATTTCTGAATGGAATTAATGATCCGGTTTTTGTCAAAAACGAAAATCTTGAATTTGTTTTTGCCAATGAAGCTTATTTCAAATTGTGTGGTTTAACAAGTTCGGAATTATATGGCAAAACGGATAAAGATATCTATCTACCTCAGGAAGTTAAAAATTACAAAAAAAACGACCTGGAAGTCTTAAATTCAGGGAAACTCAACATAAAAGAAGAAAAATTTACCGATGTAAAAGGTAAATCCCATTGGATACTGACCAAAAAGACCCTTTTTTCAACTTCTGATCATAAAAAATATATAACCGGAATAATCACGGAATTAACAGCTTCCAAAAAAGTTGAAGAAGAACTGCGCATCAGTAAAAATCATTACCGCATGCTTTTTGACCATTCGTTCATTCCAATTCTGGAACTTGATTTTTCAAAAGTTAAGAAATATTTTGATTCAACAAATTTGACGAGTAGTAAACCTGATATTCAAAACTACTTTGACAATAATCCCAATGTGATTCTTTATTGCCTTTCCCTTATAAAAATAAAAGATTTCAATCAAAAGACCCTAAATGTTTTTGAAACCGACAGTAAGGAGGAAATCCGCACAAATTTTCCCAAACTTTTTGCTCCTTCTTCCTTACAAACAATCACAGAAATTATTTATGAAGTGTTAACAGGGAAAACAAGTATAGAAAAAGAAATTTCGCTGCTTACCTGTAAAGGGAAAAGCTTGATATGCAATCTAAGCCTGATCATTTCACCTGGTTATGAGGATAGTTTTTCGAGTGTTATGGTCTCTTTGGTCGATTCCACGCAAAGAAAAGAATTTGAGAAGTCGCTTAAAAAAAGTAAAGCAAATCTGAAATCTCTTTTTGACAGTTCCCTGCACAGCTATGCCTTGTGTAATCCTCAATATAAATTATTGACTTTCAATATTAAATCGGTTGAAACAGTTTCAACACTTTTCGATAAAAAAGTAAAAAAGGACTCATACATACTCGATTATATACCGGACTCCAGCAAGGAAAAATTTAAAACCAGTTTTCAAAAAGCTTTAAATGACGAAAAATTACATTATGAGACAAAATTAATTCTACCCACGGAAGAAGAATTGTGGTTTGAGGTAACCTATTCACCTGCTTACGATTATACAGGTTGTTTGCTGGGAGTAGCTTTCAGTGCATTAGACATAACCAAAAGGAAATGGGCCGAATTTGAACTGATCAAGACAAAAGAAAAGGCCGAAGAAGCAGACCGCCTGAAATCTGCCTTTCTGGCCAACATGTCGCATGAAATAAGAACTCCCATGAACGGAATTCTTGGCTTTACCCAATTGTTAAAGGAGAATGAACTACCGGAAGATATCCGCCAGCAGTACCTGGAAATCATCAACAAGCAGGGGCAACATCTTTTATCCCTCATAAACGATATTATTGACGTTTCAAAAATTGAAGCAGGTCAACTGAAAACAAACGAAGCGGATTTTTACCTCAACCGTTTGCTCGACAACCTTCATGAATTCTTTAAATCAGAAGCTTCTCAAAAAAACACTGTCAATCTGATACTGGAAAAAGATTTATCCGATTCAGCAAGCATTATTCATAGCGATGCAACAAGGTTGCAGCAAATTCTGACCAATCTCTTAGGAAATGCCCTGAAATTCACCAGTTTCGGGAACATATCCTTTGGATACAAACTGCTAACAAATAAGGACAACTCCGGGAAAAAGTATTTGAAGTTTTTTGTTAAAGATAGTGGAATAGGCATTTCTACAGAACAGCAAAAAATTATCTTCGACCGTTTCAGGCAGGGCGATGAATCCACCTGCCGACGTTTCGGGGGAGCAGGTTTGGGACTGGCCATTTCCAAAGGTTTGGTAAATCTTCTGGGAGGGGAAATTTATGTGTCCTCTGTGCCGGGGAAAGGTTCAACCTTTTATTTTACCATACCCTACAAAAACAATTCAAGAATAAATAGCAAAAAGCCTGAAATCCATTCAAAACATTTGTTCGAATGGAGCAGTAAATCAATTTTACTGGTTGAAGATGATGAGCCCAGTATTGAATATATTACTGAATTATTAAAAAATACAAATGCCAAATTATACAAGGCTTCAAATGGGAAGGAAGCCATCAATGCCTTTAAATCATTTCCTGCAATAGACGTGGTGCTGATGGATATCCAGCTAACGGGGATGAATGGTTATGATGTTACCCGGGCAATAAAAAATATCCGCAAAAACATTCCGGTCATTGCCCAAACTGCAAATGTAATGGAAGAAGACCGCGAGAAGTGCATAGAATCAGGCTGTGATGACTTTATTGCAAAGCCCATCGACCCGGAAAAACTATTTGAAGCCATAGATCATCAACTGAATAAGAATTAAAAATTCTTATATCCTGTTTCAATACTATTCTAAATGAAAAGGATAAAACTTCATAATTCCTATCTTTGCCCGCGATACAACGGGTATTTTAATCAATTCAAACAATATGAGGGTGGTCATTCAAAGAGTTTCAGAAGCTTCAGTTACCATTAACAAAAAGATAAAATCGGCAATACATCAAGGATTACTGGTATTTGCAGGTTTTGAAGATCAGGACAATCAGGAGGATTTAGAATGGATTAGCGGTAAAATTGTCAGATTGCGTATTTTCAATGATGAAAACGGGGTGATGAATTGCTCTGTCAAAGATGTTCAGGGAGATATTCTTTTAATCAGCCAATTTACCCTTCACGCAAGTACAAAAAAAGGAAACCGCCCTTCATACAGTAAAGCTTCCAAAGGGGATATTGCCATACCGCTTTATGAAGGATTTATCAGACAACTCTCTTCCGATTTAGGAAAAGAAATAGGAACCGGGGAATTCGGCGCCGACATGAAAGTATCCCTGAACAACGATGGCCCAGTGACAATCTATATGGATTCAAAAAACAAAGAATAAGGATCAATCAGGGAACCGGGTCATAGCCATGCCCTCCCCAGGGATTGCACCTCAACAGCCTTCGGAGGGTAAGATAGCTCCCTTTCAGGGCTCCGTGCTTTTTAATGGCTTCAATCCCATAATTCGAACACGAAGGGGTAAATCGACAGGTAGGCCGGATCATAGGAGATATGGCGTACTTATAAAAGTAAATCAGCAGCAAAGGCAAATAACCTGCTATCTTATTTATAAAATGGAAAATATTTTTTATTCTGAAGCTAAACATCCTGCTTAGATTTTTCATCAATTTTCTTTATCTGCTCTGTAATTGTTTGCAGGCATAAGGCCACCTTTTTTTCTATTTCCCTATAGGGGATAATCTCTTTTGAGATATAAATGAACATCAAACTGAGAGATTCTTTTTCTTCGCCTAAAATCAATTTTATGGCCGGTTTATTTAAGCGGAATGATTCCTTTATGCGTCTTTTGATCAAATTGCGCCTGACTGCCCTTTTAAAGAATTTTTTAGGCACAGAGACACCGGCTTTAATATTACCGCTGTTATCTTTTTCAACTTTCCAGACTACTTTCAGGGGATAATTCATGACAATAAAACCGTCTTTAAAAAGACTATCTATCGACTTTTTCCCTCTAATTCTTTCTTCTTTGGTGAAAGTGAACATAAAAACTTAATAAATAAGCATAAAAATAAGTTCAACAGTTATACCCGGACAGAAATTACTTTCCTTTGCAGGAAAAACTTTAAGGATCTAAAACTTTTGGAGAAACAAAAATAAAGAAAAAGGGGAAAAAATTCCCCTCATCTTTTATATAAAGTTCATGGAATGATTAAGAATTCCAATCTTAACCCTTCTATTTTTTACAATTCTTATTGTATTCCTTAATGAACTGTTCCAATGCCATGGTCATGGAAGGAGCTTCAGGCATAGGGGCCTGAATATCCAGTCTTAATCCTGCTGCTTTTACAGCTTTTGCTGTTGACTCACCAAATGAAGCAATTTTAGTATCATTTTGGATGAATTTCGGGAAACGTTTCAGCAAGGCTTCCACGTTTGATGGACTGTAAAAGACCAGAATATCGTAATTCAATTCTGACAATTCTGAAAGATCATTGCAAACATTCCTGTATAATACGGCTTTTGCATATTTAACTTTCTCCTTCTCCAGGATTTTTGGAATATCCAGCTTAGAATTGTTCGACATAGGCAGGAAAAACGATTCTTCGCGGTGCTTTAAAATAATTTCCGCCAAATCATCATTATTCCCGTTTGCATAAAAAATCTTACGCTTGCGGTATACGATATATTTTTGCAAATAAAAAGCCACCGATTCGGACAGGCAAAAATATTTCATCGTATCAGGGACAGTAATACGCATCTCTTCACAAATCCGGAAAAAATGATTAATTGCAGTTTTCCCTGTGAAAATTACTGCAGAATATTGTAAAATATCAATACGACTTTGCCGGAACTCCTTCGATGTAACCCCTTCAATACGACTAAACGGTTTAAAATCAATCTTCAAATTGTTTTTATGGGCTAGTTCGAAATAAGGCGATTTTTCATTTTCCGGTTTGGGTTGCGAAACCAATATTTTTTTTATTTTCAATGCAGTATAATTTATATTAATAAAAAATGAAAAACTTTCTACATCACAGTACCATCAATGATTTTATAACTTTATAAAATATCAAAAGTGGTACAATTTCTAGGGTGCAAAGATAGAAAATCAGGTACAAAATTGAAAACTCTTTTTTCAAAATAATTTTTATTCCCCGAACTGTTCTTAAAATGTAGAAAATACCGCAAAGACAAAAACCGGTTATGATCAGATAATTCGAATATTGAGGATTTGTAAAAACAATGCAGGCATTTAAGGGCAATAAGCAAAGCCCTAAATTCTTGTTGAACATGTAAGTGTTGTGCACATATTCTTTGTATGCTTTCTCACTTTGAAAAACCGCACCGAAAAATTTGCATAAAATATTGAACAGCAAATTGACAACACCCAAAATGCCACAAAATATAAAATAATTCGTTATATCATTAACCGGGAAAGCACGTAAACCATAATATCTGAAGGCCAGAAATGCAAATAAACCGCCACTAAAAAGGAATATCAGGTTTAATATCATATAAACCCTTACCAGTAAGGCATTTTTATTATTAAAAAGAGTTTCTGCATCCTGCTCAAAAACTACAGAACGGAATATTTGTACGATATATTTTTGATACAATTGCCTGGCAAAAGCTAAAATAATCAGGCAAATCATAATCAGCCCAAATATCCAATCCTGATTATGGGTAATTCTCGTTGTATTGTCTTTAATTTTAGATTTATTGGGTACCTCAATAGAAAAACTTTTCTTTCCCTGCACCATCACAGGGTATTTGAAGCTCTTTTCATTTTTGCTCTTTGGTCTGAGACTGGTCAATAAATTTTCCTGGGAAACGCCGGGGAATTTTGCCTTGCCCTTTTTCAGGTAACAGCCACTTTCCCATACTATACCGGGTTTCTGGCAAAATGCAGGGGGATATTGTACCAATGTGTCCGGCCTGTAATAGCTTACTGAATCGGAATAACCATGCCTGATACTATCCTGCGATAAACTTACTTTTTTTGTTGAAGCCGAAAGCGAAGCATGTACCTGGGTCGAATGTTTTTTAGAAACATTTTCAGATTTCTTCATCGTTTTGGAGACATGCCTGGACGTATCCGGCCTTGTAATCCGGGAAGAATTATAATTTGTATTCATTTCTTCCACCCCCGGATATAAAAAAGCCTTCGCAAATAAACCATTGTTAAACTCAGTAAACATCCACTAAATTTTTTGCAAAGATAGTATTTTATAATGATCTAACTTTTATAAAGTGATTCGTAATTATCATTACACATTTACCTTAAGAACCGAAATGCCAATTGGATCATTTACCTGAAGTACAAAAACAAAAAGGGATTAATTGCGTTAAGTATAAAATATTTCACTTAATTTCGCGTATTTTTAAATACTTTATAAAAATATAATTCTATAATTTTTCAGTTAAACAATCAGACCCTATTTCGTTATTGATCTTTTTAAAGGGGCTAAAAGTATTAAAATTTGCATCAATGAGAATGTTGAAGTTGAAGAAGAAGACAAAAATATGGATATTGGCAGTTTTAATTGCAGCAGTGTCTGTATTTGGTGTGGCTTATGAGGCAGACAACGATTTTAAAATTGTCAAGAGCCTTGATATTTACTACACTTTATTCCGCGAGTTGAATTTATTTTATGTGGATAATACTGATCCTGAAAAACTCGTAAAGACAAGTATAGATGCCATGCTCGAAAATCTGGATCCCTATACGGTATACATCCCGGAGTCGGAAATGGAAGATTTTAAATTTATGACTACCGGACAATACGGAGGGATTGGGGCAGTGATCAGAAAAAGTGGCGATTATGCCGTAATAGCAGACCCCTATGAAGATTTTCCTGCTGTAAAATATGGACTTAAAGCCGGAGACCTTATACTTGAAATTGACGGGAAATCAATAAAAGATAAAGAAATAAGCCAGGTAAGCGATATGCTCAAGGGTACTCCCAATACCCCTGTTGAATTGACCGTTCAGCGTGAAGGTGCAAACAAACCTTTTAAGAAAACTTTGATCAGACAGATTATTAAAATTGATAATGTTCCGTATTACGGCATGGTTACCGATAAAATCGGATACATCAGGCTTTCTAATTTTACCTCGGATGCTTCAAAAGAAGTTAAAGCTGCCTTGATAGATTTAAAGCAAAACCATCACGCAACTTCCATCATTCTTGATTTAAGGGGTAATCCCGGAGGATTATTAAACGAATCAGTTGAAATTGCAAACATTTTTGTACCCAAAGGCCAGGAAGTTGTTAGCACCCGAGGCAGAGTCAAGCAATGGGATAATGTTTACATTACCAAAAATGAAGCGGTAGATGCCAATATCCCTTTAGCTATCCTGGTAAACAGGGGATCGGCATCGGCATCTGAAATTGTAGCCGGTTCCATGCAGGATTTAGACCGCGGCGTAATTATCGGCGAACGTACTTTTGGCAAAGGACTGGTTCAGACCACCCGCCCATTAAGTTACAATGCCCAATTGAAGGTAACCACTGCGAAATATTATATCCCCAGCGGACGTTGTATTCAGGCATTGGATTATAGCCACCGTAACCCGGATGGCAGCGTAGGCAATATTCCCGATTCCCTTATTTCTGAATTCAAAACAAAAAATGGACGTAAAGTTTTCAACGGAGGAGGCGTTATTCCCGACATCCCTTTGAAACCGGAATTGCTCAGTCAAATTGCCATCAACCTTTACAGTAAAAATTTGATTTTTGATTTTGCCACTCAATATTCGCTCCTGCATGCCAGCATTGATGCACCTGAGAAATTTTCAATTTCTGATGAAGATTATAACCAGTTTATTCACTTTGTTGAAGGTAAGAATTTCGACTACCAGACTAAAACGGAAGAAACTTTCGAAGATTTGAAGAAGATAGCCATTGAGGAAAAATATTACGATAAATCGGCTGATGAATTTAAGTTACTGGAGAAAAAAATTGCCCATAACAAAAGCAAAGATTTTATTGCTTTTAAGGATGAAATTAAACAGTTGCTTTCTGAAGAAATTATCAGCAGGTATTATTACCAAAGGGGCAGAATAAAATATTCGATCAGAGAGGACGATCAGATTGGTAAAGCTATTGAATTGCTCAACAATCATCAACTTTATGTATCTATTCTGAAGGGTACCAAAAATACCAATGATAAAATCACGGCTTACAGGCGATAATTTTATCTTAAAAAATTAATCAAAAACCTTTATGGAATCTATCTGTAAAGGTTTTTTTGTTTCCCGGTATTATTTTCAATATACAATTTGGGCTAAAGCCCAATAAATATCTAAATTTCAGCCCATCAGCTA
>JAUZOH010000119.1 GCA_030706565.1 Bacteroidota bacterium
CGCCATCAATGAAAAATTTCAGACCTTTTATCACATTTCTCTGAATTACCTCATTACCCCATTAACCCATTAACCCATTAACCCATTATCTCATTATCCCATTATCCCATTATCTTATTCCATGTCCACCGTCAGTCCGTCATAAGCTAAAGTGACGTGAGGGGGCAGTTCCTTTTGCACGTCTTTGTATAAGCCCATCTGATGTCCAATATGGGTAATAAATGCCTGTTGCGGGTTTATTTCCCGGATAATTTCAAGGGCTTCCGAAAGACAGAAATGGGAGAGGTGCTTTTGTTTTCTTAATCCATTAATGACCAGGCATTTGGTGCCGGCCATCTTCTTTTTCTCCTCGTCAGAAATAAAATTTGCATCGGTGATGTAGGTGAAATCAGCAATTCTATATCCCAATACCGGCAGGTGATAATGAATTACCCTTATGGGCTGTATGCTGATATCCTCGATGTCGAAGGTTTGTCCGTCGATCTGGTGCATGTTTACCTGGGGAACGCCAGGATATTTCCTTTCAGTGAAAATATAGGGATATTCCTGCTTGATGGCTTGTTGTACCCGTTCTTCGGCATAGATATCCGAGGGTCTCTGGGAAATGTAATTAAAAGCCCGCACATCGTCGAGCCCGGCAACATGATCCTTGTGCTCGTGGGTATATAAAATGGCATCGAGTTGTTTGACTTTGGCTCTTAACATTTGCTGGCGAAAATCAGGTCCGGTATCTATCACCAGCACTTTATGCTTATATTCAATTAATACCGAACTTCTTAATCTTTTGTCATGAGTATCGGCCGATTGGCAAACAGGACAATTGCAAGCGATCACCGGAACCCCTTGCGATGTACCAGTACCTAAAAAAGTAATTCTCATTAAAATGAATCCTTTACAATTTTTCTCAAAAAATCGTTTTACGCAAATCTACTCAATTATTTCTGCTAAAGAAAATGTTTGTTGATATCTGAAATTGAAGGGCGTTTTAAATAAATTATTGAATTTCACATATCTAAGTTGTAATCCTATTCTCAATAATGGATTTTAAGGGTTTTATTTTACTTTTGGAGAAAAAATTAATTATGTCCGGAAAGTTATATCTCATTCCAAACACCTTGGGGGAATACAATATAGATCAGGTAATTCCAGCTCATGTAAAAAATATAGTCAATACATTGGATTATTTTGTGGTGGAGAATGAACGTACTGCCCGCAGGTATCTCAGCCGAATGGGTATTTCCAAGCCCATCGACCAGCTCTTTTTTACTGTTTTGGATGAGCACAGCCGTAATGAAGAGGTGGAAAGCATGCTGGCCCCCTTATTCAAAAATTTTGATGTGGGAATTATCTCTGAAGCCGGCGTGCCTGCCGTTGCCGATCCGGGCAGTGCCTTGGTGAACCTTGCCCATAAACATCAGATACAGGTTATTCCGCTGGTTGGGCCTTCATCGATAATCCTTTCCTTGATGGCCTCGGGATTAAACGGGCAAAATTTTGCTTTCCGGGGATATCTGAAAATAAAAAAAGAAGAAAGGCTGAAGCAGATAAGAATGCTTGAGAAATGTTCGCAGGTTGAAAAACAAACCCAGATATTTATTGAAACTCCATACAGGAATGAACAACTGTTCGATGACCTCGTATCCAACTGCCAGCCGGAAACCCTGCTTTGTATAGCTGCCGATATCACTTTGTCTACAGAGTTCATTTCAACTAAAGCCATTAAAGAATGGAAAAAGAAAAAGCCGGACATTAAAAAACGCCCGGCCATCTTTCTTCTTCAACGATATTGATATTTAGTTGACTTTTACATCGTACAATAAAGTAGTATAGGCAGGAATAGTAACATAGTAGGTAAGGGCATAAGGTGCAGTTCCTCCATAAAACCCAAGGTAATAAGGAACAATAAATACTGATTCTTCGCCTTTTTTCATGCACCTGAGGCCTTCGTCAAAACCGGAATTCAGCACGGTACTGGCAGTTAATTTCACATTGGTAGCTGTATCACACAAGAATGTCCGGCCATCCAGGTATTTACCTACATAACTGACGGATATGACATCCCCGTTTTTAATCACAGACCCTGAGCTCTGTACTTTCTTGTAATAATACAAACCTGAGTTTGTGGAATCAGCTGGTGTAAGGGGAGTACTTTTCAAAAAGTTGTTTATTTGTTGTCTTTCGTAGGCCACCGGGTCGTGAATAATTTTTACTAGATGTACTGTATAAATTAAAGTTGAATATTTGGGAACATTCGTATATTCATATTCCCCAAGGGCTAGATCAGAGGGGATGAGTAATGTTGCTGTCTGACCTTCTTTCATCAGCTTAATGCCTTCATACACGCCATACAAAAAATTATATGGGGATAACTGAAATTTCGAGTTGCCATATACAATTTCAGAATTATAAAGTCCATTTTGTTGGGCTACTGCAGAGTCTGTAGTTAGAATTGTTTTTCCTGTGGAAAGGACTTTCCCTGTAAATTCAACGAGAACAAAATCACCACTGTCAGGTTTAGCGTCTAAAGTGGTTTTTGCAGAATCAAGAATAAAATATAAACCATCCTTTTGGGGTGTTGCATTGGGATAATTCTTACTGACGTATTCCTGAAGTAACTGTTTTTCTTTTGCTTTTTGTTCGCTTGAGTCATCCTTATTACATCCTGTAAACAACAAACTTCCCCAAAAAGCTGAAAACAAAAGGGAAAATAACAAATACTTTTTCTTATTCATAAACTGATTATTTATTGAGATTAAAAAGACTTAATTTTATTAATGAAGATGATTTTAAATACCAAAAGGTTGCTTCAAAAGTAATTATTTTACTGATTTAAGTTCAACTTCAAAAATTAACGAAGTGTAAGGGGGAATAATACCCGTTGAGGAACCCGCTTTTCCAAATGCCAGTTCTGAGGGCAGTATGCAAAGCGCTTTATCTCCCTGCCGCATCATTCCAATAACTTCTTCCAAACCTTTTATTACCTGCCACTGCTGCCCATAAACAAACTGTAATGCCTCATGCCTCATTTTTGTTGAATCAAAGAATTTACCATTTAAAAATTTACCTTCGTAATCTATTACTACTGTATCTCCTTTTTCAACTTTTTTCCCCGTTCCTTCATTCACTTTTAGAAAATATAATCCACTGGGTGTGGGTTTGAAATTCAATTTCTTTTCCTCCATAAACTGTCTGAGAACTACTTTTTCGTATTGGCCAAGATCTTCTGTCCAATTCATAAAGGCTTCCTTTTCTTGATCATATTCTTTTTCGGTCTGAATATTAAGCATTTCAACGTTTACTTTCATTTTATTCCCGGGTTTGATAAAATGAGGTAGGTCGGTGTGAAGGGTTTTGTGAAAAAAGCTACCGGCATCAATAATAAAAGTAGCCGCATCCCCCTGGGCAAGCATAAGGAAACATTCTTCAATTGAACCCTGATATTCGGGTGCTAATAACTTGAATTTTCTATGTTCGTTAAAAAAAACGGAATCATTAAAGGTTTTGTAGGTAATATTGATGGTAATATAATCCCCAACCACTGCTTTGTTGGTGTTTTCACCTATTTTTTCCAGCCTGAAATTTATCCCTGAGGGGGTTTCCGAATAGCCGCTATATTTTGGCGTCCTGACACAGGACATGACCGACGACAGGATAAAGAACACCAGGGTGATTAGGTTTTTCATGATTGTATTACCATAATTTTAGATATAAAAACTACTCATCCACAATTTTGACAATTTCGATATCGTAAACGATAACGGAAAGAGGAGGAATTTTATTTTCATCACCCAGTAACCCATGGGCCATATAGGGGGGCATGATCAGCCTGGCTTTGTCACCCTCTCTGAGAAACAAAATACCTTCTTCCAACCCGCTTTCCACACCTCCCTGTCCGATGCGGAAGTGCGCAGGATAACCTATTTTTGAATGATAGCAAACTGTTCCGTCGAGCAGACTAATGGAATAGTTATAAACTGCTATCTTACCCGGTTCGGCCTTTTTCCCTTTCCCTTTTTGGTAGATCTGATACCACAAGCCCGATTTGGTGGCCTTCATGTCCCACTGCTGGCGCCTGACGAAATTCCTTATCAGAATTTCGTCCTTGTTGACCAGAAATTTATTGACACGTATAAGGGATTCCCCATTTTTGGCAAGTTCAGGAATTCCTTTTTTCTGTTTTTCCCATTTACAGGATGAAACCGAACTTAATAATAAAATGGCAATTCCAAATTTAACAAAATTCAAATAATTCATTTTTAATATTCTAATTCTTTTTTGAACAAAGGAAGCAGGGCTTCAAATTTGCTGATTGTCTCGTTCAGGGGTAGCAGTGATTTGCCACCTGAGGCATTTTTATGGCCTCCTCCCTCAAAGTGGGTCTCGGCAAATACATTGGTGGCAAAACTTCCTTTTGACCTGAATGATATGCGTATGCTTTTGTCCTTCTGCTCTGTCAACAAGGCACTGAAAATAATTCCCTTGATGGACAGGGGATAGTTGACAAAGCCCTCCGAATCGCCTGTATCAAATTTATAACGCTGTTGTTCCTCCTGATTTAGGCTGATGTAAGCCGTATGATATTCGGGGAGAACCACCATCTTTTCGCTCAGGCAATATCCCAAAAGTCTCATTCGGTTTTCAGAAAAATTATCGTAAACCAGGCTGTATATCCTATCTTTTTCAATCCCAAGGTTCAAAAGTGCAGCCACAATCTCAAAGGTGCGCATTTCTGACGAATTGAAACTGAAATTGCCTGTATCCGTCATGATACCCACATACAGGCATTCGGCTATTTCTTTGGTGATCAGGTCTTTTTTGCCTGTCCCTTCCATGAATTCATACACCAGTTCCGCAGTGGAACTTACCGAGGTGTTTGAGAACAATAAATCATATTCGGGTTGGGGGTGGGGATGATGATCTATCAATATTTTTATACCCTTTGCCGATTGCAGGCAGTTTTCCAATCCTTCGAAACGATTGGAAGCATTAAAGTCGAGGCAGAAGATTATTTCGGCTTCTTCAATAATTCTAATAGCTTTGGCCTTTCTCCTGGTAAAAATCACCACCTCTCCATTTCCCGGAAGCCATTGTAAAAATTCAGGATATGGATTTGGGGTCATGACTTGTACGTCGTGGCCCATAGCCTTCAGGAATAATCCCAATCCCAGCAAAGAACCAATTGCATCTCCATCCGGATTGGTGTGGGTAAGGACAGCTATTTTCTTTTTTGATGCCAGCAACTTTCCTGCTTCAAGGAACTGTTGCTGAAATATTTTTTGTGAATTCAAAACTAAAAAAATTATAAGTGTTCAAACCTACATGAATTTTTAATATTAGACAAACGCAGTACAAAAAATCGAAAAATAATTTCTAATTTCGTGGCCTTTAAAATTTATATTTTTATGAACGGAAATTTAACATTTACAATTATTAAACCTAATGCTGTAGAAAAAAATCACAGCGGAGAAATCATTAATAGGATTGAGAATGCCGGATTTGAAATCAAGGCTCTTAAGAAAGTAAAATTAACACGCTGTGTAGCTGAAAAGTTTTATGCTGTCCATAAAGACAAGCCATTTTTTGACAGTTTGGTTAGTTTTATGAGTTCAGGTCCTGTAATTGTTGCAGTTTTACAGAAAGATAATGCTGTTGAAAGTTTCAGGGCATTTATTGGCAGCACAGATCCTGCAAAAGCAGCAGCAGGTACAATTCGTAAAGATTTTGGTGAATCTATTGAAAAGAATGCTGTTCACGGCTCCGATAGCGATGAAAATGCTATAATAGAAGGAAACTTCTTCTTCTCTGCTTGCGAAAGAGTTTAAGTTTTAAGAATTTTTTTCATTGTCGATTGGCTTTTGCCAACGGCAATGGGGAAAATAACTTAATGTGTATATAAGAAAGATATATTTTCTGCTTGTTTTTGAAGGATGGTTTAGCTGATCACTATATCATCTATCATTTTTTCACCCGCATTTTTATTCATCGCCTCTATAATTCCCTGCCTCATCATCACCAGCTCGTTACGGGCAATTGAAGAAGTCATTTTTACAAACAATACCCGGTTTTTGAGTGCGATACTTTTGGTATAACGTGCAACTGTCCTGCCCATAACCGATTCCCAGGAACCTATCAACCTGATTTCCTTAAGTTTCTGGTCAATTTGTAATTCTTTCAGATATTCCTGTAAGACAGCTCCAATGGCTTGTGTTTCACATCTCCGCATTTCCTATTGTTTTAATTCAATTTCCCCGTTGTCTTTAACGGTGAAAAATTTATAATCGATCGAGGTGCTGGTCAGAATTTCCTCCAGTCGTTCGCTGCTGGTATCCGTAATAAAGATTTGCCCGAAATTTTCGTCAGCCACCAGTTTGATGATTTGCTTCACACGTTGGCGGTCAAATTTATCAAAAAT
This sequence comes from Bacteroidota bacterium, assembly GCA_030706565.1. Lineage (NCBI taxonomy): Bacteria > Pseudomonadati > Bacteroidota > Bacteroidota bacterium. The sequence continues at coordinate 6,413 of JAUZOH010000119.1, forward strand.
ATCGTCCAGAAGCAAAATCGGCTTGATATTGTTGATGTTTTTCAGAAAATCAAACTGGGCAAGTTTGAGGGCAACCAGGTAGGTTTTTTGTTGTCCCTGGGAACCGGACTTTTTGATTGGGAATCCATCCAGGTGAAGCAACAGGTCATCCTTGTGAATCCCCGTTGTGGTAAATTGCAGGATGCGGTCTTTTTCCTGCGACTGTTCAAGCAGTTGCTTAAAGGGGGTGTGATGTAACTGAGACCTGTATTCAAGTTCAACTTTTTCATGGCCCAGTGAAACAAATTCATAATAATGTTGAAAAACGGGTAAGAGTTCAGAAATAAACTCAACCCTGCGCTGGTAAATTTTTTCGCCCAGGTTAATGAGCTGAATATCCCATATTTCCAACAACTCGCTGTTGAAATTCCCTACTCTGGCAAAATCCTTCAACAGCCTGTTCCGCTGATTAAGTGCCTTGTTGTATTGTATGCAGTTGTCCAGATACAGTTTGTCATATTGAGAAATGACCGAATTGATGAATTTCCTCCGTTCTTCGCTTCCTTCAATAATGAGGCTGCTGTCCGAAGGCGAAATCATCACCACAGGGAATAATCCTATATGATCGGATAATCTTTCGTATTCCTTATTGTTTCTTTTGAAAATCTTTTTACTGTTCCGCTTGATGCCGCAATAAATATTTTCAGTTTGTTCGTTACGGTTAAATCCCCCCTGGATAACAAAAAAATCCTGGTTATATCTAATATTTTGAAGATCTGAAAGGTTAAAACTGCTTTTACAGAGGCATAAGTAATAAATTGCATCGAGCATATTGGTTTTCCCCATGCCATTATTCCCGGCCAGACAATTTAATTTGGGGGAGAAAGTCAATTCGGCGTTTTCGTAACTCTTGAAATTTATTAAGGATATATTTTTAAGGTACATTTTGTAATATGCAATATTATAAGCTGCAAAAGTAGAACTTCTTCGCAAACAAAATTTTTAAAATAATTCTAAATATATCATAAAAAAAATTACTTTTGCCATACTTTCATCAATCTGTTATTTTGAAACACCATCAGAATATCATTGGTTTTAACGAAGTACATTTAAATAAACTATTATCAAGGAAAATGGCAAATAAAAACAATTACAAGGAAGAACCTATCGAAGAAGTAGAAAATGCGCTTAGCCGTACTGAATTATTCATCGAAGAGAATCAGAAAAGCCTTATCATCATAATATCGGCAATTATTATTTTGGTTGGTGGTTATCTGGGTTATAAAAAATTCATTGTCGCACCTAAAGAAAAAGAAGCTCTTTCGCAGATGTTTGTAGCCGAACAATATTTTGAAAAAGACGATTACAAAGAAGCGCTCAACGGAGATGGAAACTACCTTGGATTTAAAGATATTATTGACGAATACGGAATAACAAAGGCAGCTAAATTGGCTCAGTATTACAGCGGTATCTGCTGCCTTCATCTTGGTCAATACCAGGAGGCTATTGATCACCTTAAAAAATTCGAAACCAAGGATAAAATGCTCGGGCCTATTGCCCTAGGAGCTATGGGTGATGCTTATGTTGAATTGGGAAACCTTGATAAGGCTGTTCAGTTTTATGAAAGAGCGGCTTCTAAAAACGAAAATGATTTTACGGCTCCAATTTATTTGATGAAAGCCGGACAGGTTTTTGAAGAAATGGGAAAATATGATAAGGCGCTGGAAATGTATCAAAAGATTGATTATCGTTATCCCAAAACAATGGAAGGCCGTCAGGTTGAGAAATACATAACCCGTGCAAAATTAAAATCAGGAAAATAAGTTTAATACTTGCATACAATTGAAAAGTATCAATTATTTGATACTTTTTTTTTAACTTAAGTAAATTATGTCGACTGATAATAAGAATTTATCGGAATATGATGCCGATACAGTGCCTTCAGCAGCAGATATGAAGTTTGGAATCGTTGTTTCCGAATACAACAACGATATAACAGAAGCTGTGTTCAATGGCACATACAAGACCTTGTTAAAACATGGTGCTAAGGAAGAAAATCTGTTGAAACGGTATGTGCCCGGAGGATTTGAACTTACATTGGGGGCCCAGTTCATGGCCGAATATACCAATGTGGATGCGATAATTTGTATCGGATGTATCATCAGGGGTGAAACGGCGCACTTCGACTATATCTGCGACAGCATTACCAAGGGCTTGACCGATTTAAACCTTGAATACAATCTGCCTTTCCTGTTTGGCGTATTGACCACCAATAATTATGAACAGGCCCTGGAACGGTCGGGTGGAAAACGGGGCAATAAAGGTGATGAAGTTGCCATAGCTGCCATTAAAATGGTTGCTCTTAAAAGGGAAATGGAAAAGAGGGGGGTACGGACCAAAATATAACCCTTTCTAAGGTCGTAAAATGTTTTAGGAAGCCTGGCAATTACCGCTTGAAGAAAATGTTGCCTCGGGTTTCTATGCCTGTATTAACCAGAATGGCCGCAAAGGAACTTAAATTTATCAGCATTTTATTATCAGGATTTTGACAAAAAATCAGAATTTTGTAGTAGATAAAAATTGGTTTTTACTATTATCGTTTCTTTGTGAATAGTGCCGTGATTATCATAAAAATCAAATTCTATGGCCGATACCGTTGAGCAGTGGTATGCTTTTTATACCAAACCGCGGGCAGAAAAAAAAGCAGCTTCAGATATGTCTAAAGCAGGGATCACCTATTACCTCCCTTTGCATAAGGTAATGAGGCAATGGAGTGACCGCCGAAAGGAGGTGGAAGTTCCCTTGTTTACCTCTTACATTTTTGTTCACATTGACCCTGTTTATCGCATGACTGTACTCCAAAGTCCAAGTATTGCCAGGTCGGTCACTTTCAGGGGAGAAATGGCACCCGTCCGGGATATTGAAATTGAAGCCATTAAGCGGTACCTGTCAGAGGATGATATACTGTCAATTGAAGAAATTGATAACATTGAAGTGGGTGACGAGGTGGAAATTACCCGTGGGCCTTTAAAAGGAATTTTTGGTAAGGTAGGACTCTGGAAAGGCAAGCATAAGGTCGTGGTTGAAATTGAATGTGTTAATCAAAAAATTGCTCTGACTATTGCTGGAAATCAGTTGAAGGGGGTACATTAAGTTTACCCCTATAATTTAATTTTTAACTCAATATATTCAATCATTCACTACATCATTTATTTCACCCATGTGCAGGAATAATATTTTTCTTAAATGTTTAAAATATAAGTCTACCGCACGTCATCGTAAGGGATTTGGGATACATTCTCCCTTTGTATTTGATTTCATCAAAAATGTACTTTGCAACAAAGGCAAAAATGAGATTTTTAGAAAAATAGAGGGGTTGCGAAAGGAATTGCAGCATGATCAAAGCTGCATACAAATTGAAGATTTTGGTGCAGGTTCACGGAAATTTCAGCACAGCAGCCGGGAATTAAGCCGTATAGTAAGATATTCGGCAATACGGCCTAAGTATGGGCGGATGCTTTTTAATTTGGTCAGGTATTTTGAGCCTGAAACAATCCTGGAATTAGGAACCTCAACAGGCATAAGTACCATGTATCTGGCCTCGGCCAGACCGGAGGCAAAGGTTATTACCATTGAAGCTGATTCTTCCTTGGCTGATTTGGCCCAAAAAAATTTCAAAAGGTTGGGGTTGAATAATATCCGTCTGATTCGTGGACGTTTTGATGATAACTTACCTCTTTTA